>JAUNSB010000037.1:18412-35717 GCA_030539375.1 Prevotella sp. | reverse complement strand
CCCCAACCCAAGTCCAACATCGAGGACGCTAAAACAGCGATTTGGCATCGCGAATCGCCGATTGGCGGATGTAATTCGGCGAATTGGAGTTCTGTATTCAATGTTTAGAGTCCTGTTCTCAAAGTTTGAAGTCGGGTTGGGGCAAGGTTGGACTTGGGTTGGGGCAGGGTTGGACTTGGGTTGGACTATAAATTTGCGTAAATCTATGAATATGAGTATTTTAACTGTGTTTGGGTTGGACTATAGAAAAAAACACTGCAAAAAAAATATTTTTTAGACAAATGCAAACGATTACACACAATATATTGTATAAAAACACGATAAAATACACAGTTATTTTACAATAATGGTTACCTTTGCACCATAACCAGAAAATTAACTAAACAGAATGAGAAAGATTTTACTTTTCGCGCAAATGCTAACACTGATATTTTGCGCAAACATAAAGTTACAGGCACAGGGATGGCCCGCTAACTACGACGGAGTGATGCTGCAGGGATTTTACTGGGACAGTTACAACGACACGCAATGGACCAATCTTGAATCGCAGGCTGACGAACTGTCGGAGTATTTCAACCTGATATGGGTGCCCAATTCCGCCTATTGCAACACCCTATCCGGCAATATGGGATATTTTCCCATCTACTGGTTTGACCAAAAGAGCGCATTCGGTTCGGAGGAGGCGCTCCGCTCAATGATCAAGACATTCAAGGCAAAAGGCACAGGCATCATTGAGGACGTTGTGATAAACCATAAGGCTGGAGTGAGCAACTGGTGCGACTTTGCCACCGAGACATGGAACGGCAAAACAATCTCATGGACGCTCGCCGACATCTGTAAGAACGACGATGGCGGCAAGACAGTGAAAGCGGGATATAAAGTCACAGGAGCTGCCGACACCGGCGAGGACTTTGACGGTTGCCGTGACCTCGACCACACCAGCGCCAATGTGCAGAACAATGTCAAGACCTATCTTGACTTCCTGCTCAACGACCTTGGCTATACAGGTTTCCGCTACGACTTCGTGAAAGGATTTGCCGCGAAATACGTAGGACAATACAACACCTCGGCAAAGCCACAGTTCTCGGTGGGCGAGTGCTGGGACGGCAACATCAACGTAGTAAAAAACTGGATTAACGGCACAAAAGTTGACGGCGTAATACAGTCGGCGGCATTCGACTTTCCACTGCGATACAGCATCAGGGGAGCATTCGGCAACGGGGCGTGGTATGCGCTCAACCAAAGTTCTCTTGCCGCCGACAAGGACTACCAGCGCTATGCCGTGACCTTTGTGGACAACCACGACACAGGGTCGAGCGGCAAGGACGGTGCTGACCCGCTCTACGCCAACGTAGAGGCTGCCAACGCCTATATTCTAGCAATGCCCGGCACGCCGTGTGTATTCATCTCCCACTGGAAGGCATACAAGACTGCCATCAAGAAGCTCATCACGTTGCGCCGCCTGCTCGGCATCAACAGCCAGAGCGAGATTGTGAGCGCAGCTACCGCCACCGGCGGATTTGTTCTGAACGTGAAAGGAACGAAAGGCAATGCGCTCCTGGCATTTGGCAATGCCGCTCCGGCAAGCACCGCGGGATATAAACTCGCCATGGAAGGTACGGCATATAAGTATTACGTGCCCACAAACACCGACATCAGCTCGCTCGACGAGATAAAAGATGTAGAGGACCCAGAATTTAAGATACCCGACTTCTGCAAGATGGACGAGGGCGAGACCTGCGCATTCTTCGAGGCACCGAGCACATGGACCACCGTGTACTGCTGGCGATGGGACAAGACCGGCAACTACACCACCAACAAATGGCCGGGAGTGAAGTGCGAGAAGATAGGCAAGGCCGACAACGGAAACAATGTCTGGAAATGGTCGTGGAACGGCAACAAGGTGGCACAAGCAAGCACCAACGAAGGCATCATCTTCAGCAACAACGGTTCACCACAGACAGCCGACCTACCATTCACCAACGGCGGCTATTATGCCACATACGGAATCAAGGGAACTGTAACAGGCATCAGCGACATTACCGCCGCCCCTGCCACAAAGCGCGCTGGCATCTACACCCTGAGCGGACAGCGCATCAATGCCACATCAACCGACGCACTGCCACACGGTATATATATAGTGAACGGCAAGAAATTTTTTAAATGAAGAATGAAGATTATTAAATGAAGAATGAAGAGTGAAGAATGAAGAATTGGCTGCGCATAGGATAGCCGCAATTGAGAGTCTTCATTCGTCACTCTTCAGTCTTCATTTAAAATTTTCCCTTCCGCAAATTTGTATATTATGATGCCCGCCGTAACGCTGACGTTCATTGAGTGCTTGGTGCCAAACTGCGGAATCTCCAAGCATCCGTCGGCTGCGTCAATCACTTCCTGCGCCACTCCTTTCACCTCGTTACCCATCACCACGGCATATTTCCTGCCCGGCTCGGGATGGAAGTCCTGCAACTTTGTGCTGCCCTCAGCCTGCTCCACTGCCAGCACCTTGTAGCCATTGTCCTGCAGGCTACGCACAGCCTCAAGCGCAGTGGGGAAATAGGTCCAGTCCACGCTTTCCTCGGCACCGAGGGCAGTCTTGTGAATCTCGTTGCTTGGCGGAGTTGCCGTTATGCCGCAGGGATACACCGCCTCAAGGCGAAACGCATCGGCAGTGCGGAACACACTGCCCACATTGTGCATCGACCGCACATTATCCATCACCACCACCAGCGGCATCTTCTCCGCTTGCTTATACTCGTCTACCGTGAGACGGTTCATTTCTATTGTTCTTAGCTTGCGCATGTTTGAAATTACGAATATTGAATTACGAATTATTTCTCGCTTCGCTGCGATGTAAAGTTATAGATTTACGAATTGAGAGTGACGAATTATGATTTTTGAATTATTGAGTGACGAATTATCATCACACCCAATTCTTAAATTTATAATTTTTCATCGGCTTTAGCCGACAATTCGTAATTCGTAACTCAAAATTCGTAATTTAAAACTCCAGCCCCTTCAACAACTGCACGTACATTGATATTGCCTCGTCGATTTCCGAGATATGTATAAACTCATCGGCGGTGTGTGAGCGGCGCGACTTTCCCGGTCCCAATTTCACCGAGGGGAAAGGCATCAGCGCCTGGTCGCTGAGCGTCGGACTGCCAAACGGATGCAGTCCCATGCCCATGCAGCGCCTTACTATGGGATGGTCGATGCTGATACGCGACGAGTTGAGTCTGAACGAGCGCGCCTTCAGTTCGCTCTTCATATTGGCTTGTATGATATTAAACAGTTCCTCGTTTGAGTACAGTTCGTTGCTGCGCACATCAATCACAAACCGGCACTCGTCGGGAATCACATTGTGCTGCTTGCCTGCACCCACCACCGTGAGCGTCATCTTCACCGGTCCGAGCAGCTGACTGACCTTCGGAAACTTATAGTCGCGAATCCACACAAAGTCATTGAGTGCCTCGTAGATGGCGTTCACGCCTTCATTACGTGCGGCATGCCCCGCCTTGCCGTGAGCCACACCGTCGATCACCATCAGCCCTTTCTCTGCTATTGCCGGCTGCATGTTGGTGGGCTCGCCCACTATGGCAACGTCAATCTTAGGCAGCATCGGCAGCACGCTCGATATGCCTCCCGCACCCGACACTTCCTCCTCGCACGATGCTAAGAACACCAAATTATAAAAAGGTGTAAATTCGGCAGTCATAATACGGTAAGCCTGAAGCAATGCCACCAGTCCGCCGCCGTCATCATTGCTGCCAAGACCGAAAAGGCGGTCACCCTCAACCTGCGGCACAAACGGACTGCGCGTCCACGATGCCGACGGCTTCACCGTGTCGATATGGGCGTTGAGCAATATCGTGGGGCACAAAGATGAAAACTCTTCATCGTTCATTATCCAGATATTGTTGCCGTGACGGCGGCAGTGCAGCCCGCAACTCTCCGCATAGTCATACAGCAAATCGGCAGCCGCAGCTTCCTCACGACTTACTGACGGTATGGCTATAAGCCGTTTCAACAGCTCTATGGCTTCATGGGTATAGTCCGTGTATCTCATATAATAAATATGTCTGGCTCTATTGTTTGAAACAACATTAAGAAATCATAACTTTTGCGATGCAAAAATAATAAAAATTTGCGGATTTTCCAAATTCAGGAAAAACTTTTCACATTCTTTTGACATTTTTCCAACAAGGGCACTTGCCCGATAAAAAATCTTAAAAAATTTCTTTTTATTTTGTTATGTTCTCGCTTATTCGTAACTTTGCAAATCTTATAATGTATTCTATTTGTAAGAAAAATAATGCGAAAACAATTCAATATGACAGATAAAAGCGTTGAGATACGTCGTGTGACAGACAAAAAGGGACTGGAGCAGTTCATACAGTTTCATTACGACTTATATCGCGGCAACGAATATAATGTGCCAAACCTATATATGGACGAGGTGAACACATTTGCCCATGACAAGAACGCCGCCTTTGACTTTTGTGAGGCAGAATATTTCTTAGCGATAAAAAATGGTGATGTGGTTGGCCGTGTGGCTGCCATAATAAACAAGCGTGCCAACGAAAAATGGGAGCGCAAGAGCGTGAGGTTCGGTTGGATTGACTTTATCGACGACACTGAGGTGTCGGCGGCACTGCTCAATGCCGTGGAGCAATGGGGCAGAGAGCGCGGCATGACAGAGATTGTTGGACCGCTGGGCTTCACCGACATGGATCCTGAGGGTATGCTGATATGGGGATTCGACCAGCTTGGCACACAAGCCACGATATATAACTATCCATATTATCCCGAGCACATGGAAAAGATGCAGGGCTGGGAAAAGGACAACGACTACGTTGAGTACAAGATGTATGTGCCCGAAAGCGTGCCCGAGAAATACATGAAGATAGCGGAGATGGTGGAGAAGCGCTACAACCTACATGTGAAAAAGCTCAAGAAGAGCGAGGTGTTCGGCAAGGAGAACTACGGTCAGCGGATATTCGATGTGATAAACAAGACCTTCAAGGACCTTTACGGCTATTCGGAGATGACGCCGCGCCAGATAGACCAATATATAAATATGTATCTGCGGGTGGTGGACCTCAATATTGTGACATTGGTGGAGGACTGGAACACGCCGGAGCATAAACTCGTGGGAGTGGGAATAACGGTGCCTTCGATGTCAAGGGCATTTCAGAAGTGCCGCAACGGACGTTTGTTCCCCTTCGGGTGGTGGCATTTGCTGCGTGCGCTGAAGTTCCACAAGACCGAAGGCGTGGATCTGCTGCTTATGGGCGTGCTGCCCGAATATCGTGCAAAGGGAGCCAATGCGCTGATGTTTTCCGACCTTATTCCGAGATACATCGCATATGGATGGAAGTGGGGAGAGAGTCAGGTGGAGATGGAGACCAATGCCAACGTGCAGAGCCAGTGGGGACCGCTGAATCCTGTGAACCATAAGCGCCGCCGCTGCTATAGGAAGGAGATAAAATGAAGAGTGAAGAATCAAAAACTATGACCGAAGAACTGATAGACAATATAGAGCAGCCGGTGGAATACACCGACGAAAACATACGCCACTTGTCGGACATGGAGCATGTGCGTACCCGTCCCGGTATGTACATTGGTCGTCTTGGTGACGGAAATCTGCCTGAAGACGGTATTTATGTGCTGCTGAAAGAGGTGGTGGACAACTCCATTGACGAGTTTAAGATGCACTGTGGTGAAAGAATCGAGATAGACCTTGAGGACAATCTGCGTGTGTCGGTGCGCGACTATGGCCGCGGCATACCGCAGGGAAAGCTGATTGAGGCGGTGAGTGTGCTCAACACCGGAGGCAAGTATGACTCAAAGGCTTTTAAGAAGAGTGTAGGACTTAATGGTGTGGGTGTTAAGGCGGTGAATGCTCTCAGCTCCCACTTCGAGGTGAAGTCCTTCCGTGACGGTAAGGTGCGTCACCTTGTGTTTGAGCGCGGAACTCTCATTTCAGACACCACTGAAGACACCGAGGACGAGAACGGAACATACATATATTTTGAGCCAGACAACACCCTGTTTAAGAACTACAGCTTCCACAGCGATTTTGTGGAGACAATGCTCCGCAACTATACCTATCTTAACACGGGGCTTGCCATAATGTACAACGGGCGCAGGATTCTGAGCCGTAACGGACTGAAAGACCTGTTGTCTGACACCATGACCAACGATGGACTCTATCCCATAATACATCTTAAGGGAGAGGACATTGAGATTGCCTTCACACATACCAACCAGTATGGCGAAGAGTATCATTCGTTTGTAAACGGACAGCACACTACTCAGGGTGGTACGCATCAGAGTGCGTTCAAGGAGCATATAGCCAAGACCATAAAGGAATTTTCAAACAAGAACTTTGAGTATGGCGACATACGCAACGGACTTGTGGCTGCCATAGCCATAAACGTGGAGGAGCCGATGTTTGAGAGCCAGACGAAAATCAAGCTCGGCTCGCTCACCATGGTGCCCGACGGCGGAGTGAGCATCAACAAATATGTAGGCGACTTCATAAAGCTGGAGGTGGACAACTATCTGCACAAACATGCTGATGTGGCGGAGGTGATGCTTCAGAAAATTTCGGAAAGCGAGAAAGAGCGCAAGGCGATGGCTGGAGTGACCAAGCTGGCGCGCGAGCGTGCCAAGAAAGCCAACCTGCACAACCGTAAACTGCGCGACTGCCGCATACATTTCTGCGATGCGAAGAACAACCAGAAGGAGGAAAGCTCGATATTCATCACCGAGGGTGACTCGGCAAGCGGAAGCATCACAAAGAGCCGCGACGTGAACACTCAGGCGGTATTCTCACTTCGCGGAAAGCCGCTCAACTCGTTCGGGCTCACAAAGAAGGTGGTGTATGAGAACGAGGAGTTCAATCTGCTGCAGGCTGCGCTCGACATTGAGGACGGGCTCGACTCGCTGAGATATAATAAGGTGATTGTCGCCACCGATGCCGATGTGGACGGCATGCACATCCGTCTGCTCATAATCACGTTCTTCCTGCAGTTCTTCCCCGACCTTATAAAGAAAGGGCATGTGTATGTGTTGCAGACACCGCTGTTCCGTGTACGCAACAAGCGCACCAAGATAAAGAACCGCAAGGTGATAGCCGATGCCGACGTGAAGGCGGCGGAGAGCAAGCAGAAAAAGAGCGACTTCATAACGCGCTACTGCTACAGCGAGGAGGAGCGTGTGAAGGCTATCAACGAACTTGGACCGCAGCCCGAGATTACCCGGTTCAAAGGTTTGGGAGAGATTTCGCCTGAGGAGTTTGCAGGCTTCATCGGACCAGATATGCGTCTGGAGCAGGTGACGCTGCAGAAGACCGACCAGGTGGGAAAACTTCTGGAATACTATATGGGAAAGAACACCATGGAACGCCAGAACTTCATCATCGACAATCTGGTGGTTGAGGAGGACAAACCCGAAGAGGACTTGGAATAAATCACATAATGAATAAGGATAAACATACATATTATAAATAATAAGGTATACAAATGAAGGCACTATATTATATAAAAGGTGTAAGACTGCTGCGTGCGGCAATGCTGCTGATAGGGGGCTTCGCCTGTCTGCCGGCAAATGCGCAGCGGCTTGACGAGAATGCCATGCGCAAGGTGCAGATAGCCCAGATGGCTATCGCGAGCCTGTATGTAGACACTGTCGACGAGGGAAAGGTGGCAGAGGACGCCATAAGGGGAATGCTGGAAAAGCTCGACCCGCATTCAAGCTACGCCACGCCAAAGGAGGTGAAGGAAATGAATGAGCCGCTTGCCGGCAATTTCGAGGGCATCGGCGTGCAGTTTAATATGGCAGACGACACACTGCTCGTGATACAGCCTGTGACCAACGGTCCGTCGGAGAAGGTGGGCATTGTTGCCGGCGACCGCATTGTGAATGTCAACGACACCGCCATTGCCGGTGTGAAGATGAGTAAGGAGGAGATTATGCGCCGCCTGCGCGGACCTAAGGGCACAAAGGTTAAGCTTGGCATTGTGCGCCGGGGAATAAAGGATATTATCTATTTTACCGTGACCCGCGACAAGATACCCGTAAACACCATAGATGCCGTGTATATGATTCGTCCCGGTGTGGGCTATGTGCGCATAGGCAGTTTCGGCGCCACCACGCATAAGGAGTTTGTTACAGCTGTCAAGCAGTTGAAGGAAAAGGGCATGAAAGACCTTGTGCTCGACCTTCAGGACAATGGCGGCGGCTATCTTCAGGCAGCCGTCGATATAAGCAACGAGTTCCTGCAACGTGGCGACATGATAGTCTATACCAAAGGACGCAGCACAACAGGCTACGACTATGTGGCAAAGGGCAACGGAATGCTCATGGACGGCAAGGTGGTGGTGCTCATCAATGAGTTTTCCGCATCGGCTGCCGAGATTGTCACTGGAGCCATACAGGACCAGGACCGCGGGATGGTGGTAGGGCGCCGCTCGTTTGGCAAGGGACTTGTGCAGCGTCCCATTGACCTGCCCGACGGCTCGATGATACGCCTCACCATTGCACATTATTATACTCCTGCAGGCCGCTGCATCCAGAAACCGTATGAAAAGGGAAAGATGACAGACTATGCTATGGATGTGAACAACCGTCTGAAGCACGGCGAGCTGATGAGTGCCGACAGCATACACTTTGCTGACTCGCTGAAATGCTACACTCTGCGTGAGCATCGTACCGTGTATGGCGGCGGTGGCATTATGCCCGACTATTTCGTGCCGCTCGACACCACCATATACACTCCTCTGCACCGCCAGCTGGCCGCAAAGAGTGTTATCATCAACTCATCGCTGCGCTACATCGACAATAACCGCAAGAAACTGAAGAAGCTGTATCCTACATTCGAGATTTTCAAGCAGAAATTTGAAGTGTCGCAGGAGTTTATCGACGAGGTGCTTGCCGAAGGCGAGAAACAAAACGTTAAGCCTAAGGACGATGAAGAGCTGCAGCGCACACTGCCTCAGCTGAAACTTCAGCTCAAGGCACTTATAGCCCGCGACCTGTGGGACATGAGCCAATATTTCTCGGTGATGAACGAGCAGAATAAGATTGTGGAGAAAGCTCTTGAGGTAATTCAAAATTCATAATTAACAATGCTTGTCAAGACATATTGCGCAGCCATGACGGGACTTGATGCCACTGTTGTGACGGTGGAGGTAAGCACAAGCCGGGGAGTGATGTTTCATCTCTCGGGGCTTGGCGACACCGCCGTGAAAGAGAGCTACGACCGCATAAAGGCGGCCGTAGAAAACAACGGCTTTAAGTTCCCTGTTGCCGACATTACGGTTAACATGGCTCCTGCCGATATAAAAAAGGAGGGTAGCTCCTACGATCTGCCCATTGCTGTGGCTATTCTTGCAACAATGCAGAAGGTGAATGCCGATGTGCTTGACAAATACATGCTTATAGGCGAGCTGAGTCTTGATGGGCGCTTGCAGCCGGTGCGCGGTATATTGCCTATTGCCATAAAGGCAAGGGCAGAGAAGTTTAAGGGGCTCATAGTGCCCAGTGACAATGTTCGCGAGGCTGGTGTGGTGAACAATCTTGAGGTGTATGGCATGGACAACATTATGGACGTTGTCAGCTTTCTCAACGGCAGTGAAGCGTATCAGCCGCAAAACCTCGACACCAGGAAGATATTCTATGAGCAGCAGTGTGACTTTGAACTTGACTTTGCTGATGTGCGTGGACAGGAGAGTGTGAAACGTGCCATGGAGGTGGCTGCCGCCGGAGGTCATAACATGATAATGATAGGTCCTCCGGGCAGCGGCAAGTCAATGATGGCAAAACGCCTGCCGTCAATTCTTCCTCCGCTGTCATTGTCAGAGAGTCTGGAGACAACACAGATACATAGTGTAGCCGGAAAACTCGGAAAGGACACCACGCTTATCTCGCAGCGCCCTTTCCGCAGTCCGCATCACACCATATCGCCTGTTGCCCTTGTGGGAGGAGGCAATAATCCTCAGCCGGGCGAGATTTCGCTTGCCCACAACGGCGTGCTCTTTTGCGATGAGCTGCCTGAGTTCAACCGCTCCGTGCTTGAGGTTATGCGCCAGCCGCTTGAAGACCGCCGCATCACAATATCCCGCGCCCGCTATGCCGTGGAATATCCCTGTTCGTTCATGTTTGTTGCCTCGATGAATCCGTGTCCTTGCGGATATTTCGGCGACCCTACCCACAGCTGCGCCTGCACTCCCGGGCAGATAACCCGCTATATGAACAAAATCAGCGGTCCGCTGCTCGACCGCATCGACATTCACTGCGAGCTTACAGCCGTGCCCTTTGCCGACCTTTCCAAGATGGCGCCGGGCGAGACGAGTGCCGCCATACGTGAGCGGGTAATCAAGGCGCGGAATATTCAGGAAGAGCGTTTCAGAAACTATAAGGGAATACACTGCAATGCGCAGATGACCGAGCGCATCATCCACCAGTTTGCAGAACCCGACGCAGCATCCGTGGAGATGCTGCGCGAGGCAATGGAGCGGCTCAAACTCTCTGCCCGCGCCTACAGCCGCATTCTTAAGGTGTCGCGCACAGTTGCCGACCTTGAAGGCGCGGAGCATGTGCAGAGCCGCCATATTTCCGAGGCTATAGGCTACCGCAGCCTTGACCGCAGCGACTGGGCGGAGCGCGGTGTCTGAGCGCTCAATAATAAAAGAGAGATTTTTTTAAGAGATTTCCTCTATCTGCCTCACCACCTCGTTGATGTTGCGCATCATCGAGCGGAACTTGTAAATACCTATGCAGAAACCTACGATTCCTCCAAACACGCATCCATATACAAGGGCGAGACGCTCCGTAGGGTCATTGCCGTAATGCAGCAGTTCATAGCTCAGCCATGCCATCCATGCCAACACCAGCGGAATGCTAACATACAGATATCTTATCTCGCGCTTCTTAAAACGCACCAGCTTCTTACATTCCTCCACAAGGTTGCCGCTTGCGAGGTCGGCAGATGCCAGCAGGCGCTTGTTCAGGTAGATGAAGATTCCGCAGCCAAGCAGCATTATCTCCGTGGCAACAAGACATGCCGTGGATATAGGGAACATGATGGCAAAGTCGAGATACATGAGCGCCATGACAAGCGGAGTGATAAAAAGCAGCTTCAGCAGGTAGCTGTCCACCTTGCCCACCTTTGTCTTCATCACGCTGCGCATCAGCCTGTCGTTTACAATGCTTTCGTTGTCGAGCTTTTCCTTTAGCAGGGCTATCTGGCGGCGCATTTCGCCAAGTTCGTTAAAGTCGTTAGTCATAGTTTGTTCCTCCATATTTTTGTTTTCAATAATTTTTTCCATATTCTTTAATGAGCTATTGTTTTCACTATTATTTCCTAATTGTTTTCACTGTCTTTACTCTTCGCCGTTGCTGTTCATCTGCTTCAGCATCTCCTTTATCCTCACCAGGCGCACCGACACGTTCTTCACCGATATTCCCACGATGGCTCCAATCTCCTCGTAGCTTATGCCTTCGAGCCAGAGCATCACGATGGCGCGGTCGAACGGCTGCAGGCGGTGGATTCTTTCGTGGAGCATGCGTATCTGGCGCGAGTCCTCGTCGGGACTCTCAAACAGGTTGACGTCCATCGACAGCCTCACTTCCTTCTTGCGCTTCCGCTTGCGGTCGGCAGAGATACATGTGTTGAAACTCACGCGCCAAATCCACGTGTTGATTTTACTCTCGTGCCTGAACGAGTCCATGCCTTTCCACAGGTTGATGAGCACCTCCTGGAACAGGTCGTCGGCCTCGTCGGCATCCTTTGCAAACATATAGCACACCGAGTAGATGGAGCTTTTGTGCTGCCTGACAATGTCTGCAAACTGTCTTTCGTTTTCTTTCATCTTGCTTGTTTTGTGTGATTCTGGTATTATGACGCAAACGTCGTGTAAAACACTACAGAATATGGAATATTTTTTTTAGAAAAAGTTGCCTTATTATGTTTTTGTGGGTTAAAGTGGAGATTATAGCCTTCAGTCTCAGCGTCCCTGAAGCATGTGCCTGCCCACGTAGTCGCTGACAGCGTCCCTGTAGGAGTCGCCGATGTTGATGCTGCGGCCGGCTATCACTATCTGTCCGCGGTCGATGACGCTGACGTGGTCCATGTTTACTATGAACGAGCGGTGGACGCGTATGAAGTTCTTGGGCAGGAAGTCTGCCATGCGGGTCATCGAGGTGAGCGCCACGGTGGCGCGGCTGTCGCCTTCGGTGTAGATTTTCACGTAGTCCTTCAGCCCTTCTATATATATAATGTGTCGGTATGACAGGCGCACTATGCGGTAGTCGCTCTTCACGAAGAAGCTCTCGGCGTCGGCGGTCGACATGTCGGTGTCGGACGCGGCTGTGGCTGGAGCCACCGCCTCGAAATACGCCAGCGCCTTTTGCGCCGCCGCGAGGAAGTCGGCATATCCGAAGGGCTTCATCAGATAGTCGATGGCGTTCACCTTATATCCCTCCACGGCGTAGCTGCTGAAGGCGGTGGTGAAGACAATGCGCGTGTGCCGGTCTACAATCTTGGCAAATTCCAAGCCGTTGAGCCCCGGCATCTGTATGTCGAGGAACAGCAGGTCAACGGGGCTTTGCGTGAGCCCCTCCATCGCCTCCACCGCGCTTGAGTAGGTGCTGCGGAGTGCCAGAAACGGGGTCTTTGCCACATAGCTCTCCAGCAGTCTTACTGCCAGAGGCTCATCGTCGATTATGGTGCAGGAGAGAGTCATGTTAGTGTTCAGTGTTCAGTGTTGAGTGTTTAGCTGTTTCGATTTCTATTGTCGAGGTGTAGACGGTGGCGTCGTCGTTGGTGCCGTAGTTCCAGAGATATGCGCCGTGATAGTTGTGTTCCAGCCGTCGGCTCACCTGCTGCAGACCAATTCCCTGCGGACTTTTGTCGTCCGCCCTTGCCTTTGGGTGATTGCTGTTGGTGCAGCTGAACGTAATCCTGCCGTCGTCGCCGGCAGCCATTGAGATGTGGATGAACGACGGCTCGGCTGGACTGACGCCGTGCTTGAAGGCGTTCTCCACAAGCGAGATGAATATCAGCGGCGCCACCTCTATGTTGGCGGCGTCGGGGCAGTCAACCGACAGCAGCACTTCGGTGTTGTCGGTGAGGCGCATCCTCATCAGGTCCACGTAGTTTACAAGAAAATCTATCTCCTTCTGCAGTTCCACCCTCGGCGCCTGGTCCTTGTATAGCACGTAGCGCAGCAGGCGGCTCAGCTTCAGAATTGCCTCCTGCGCCTTGTCGGTGTCGAAAGCCGTGAGCGAGTAGATGTTGTTCAGGGTGTTGAGCAGGAAGTGCGGGTTTATCTGGTTGCGGAGGTTCTGCAGCTCCGCCTCGCGCAGCCCTATCTCCGCCTGCTGGCGCGCCTTTTCCGCCTTGTTCCACTGCAGCGAGATGCGTGCCGAGAGAGCAATCACCACCACAATGAGATGCGAGAGCATGGTGTGGGCATAGCGTTTGCAGAACAGCGCCACGGCTCCTGTCTCCTCGTGCCGCCGCAACATGTGGCGTGCAAAGGCGCGCCGCTCCTCGTCACCGTGATTGAGCCAGTAGTTGCAGAGAAAGTCGAAATAAAGATTTTGCATCCATGCTATCAGTAGCAGCAGCGCCACGTTGAGCACAAAAAACTGCCAATGGCGCTTCTGCAGGAAGAGCCGCGGCACAAGAATGAAGAAGTTGGTGTAGAATATCACGCACATGAACAGCGGACTGACGATGCGCTGCAGATATTCGGTGAGGGTGATGGAGTCGCTCGGCCCCATGAGCAGCACGGGCGACGCCAGCACGTAGAGCGACACCAGCAGGTGGATGCCCACCGCTGCCAGGGTGTCGCTTGATGGAGATATTCGCTTTGACATTTTTATTCAAGGGGTTTCTGAGATAAACGGAGGAAGGGAGAATTTATTGTGCCTATTCATACCTTAGCGCCTCAATCGGGTCGAGCTTTGCCGCCTTCTTGGCGGGATACCAGCCGAAGAATATTCCCGTGGCGGTGCACACGGCGAAGCTGAGCAGCACGCTCCAGCCCTGAATCTCTATGGGCCAGTGGGCGAAGGCGTTTACGCCAAACGCCGCGAGCAGTCCCACGAATACTCCTATGACTCCGCCGGTGACGCTGAGCATCACCGCCTCGATGAGAAACTGCGTGAGGATGTCCACGCCTCGCGCGCCCACCGACATTCGCAGTCCTATCTCCTTGGTGCGCTCGGTCACTGACACATACATGATGTTCATGATGCCTATTCCTCCCACCACCAGCGAGATGCACGCCACGACGAGCAGCAGCACGGTCATGGTGTCGCTGGTGCTGGTCATCATCGATGCCATCTCCTGCTGCGAGCGAATGCTGAAGTTGTCCTCGTCGCCCTCGCCCAGTTTGTGTTGCGCGCGCAGTATCGCTGTGATTTCCTCAATCGCCTCGTCGGTCTTGCTCTCGTCTGCCGCCGATGCGTTGATGCCCTGCAGGTAGGTGACAGCCATGATGCGCTTCATCACCGTGGTGTATGGAGCCAGCACAAGGTCGTCCTGGTCCATGCCGAACGAGTTGTAGCCCTTAGACTTCAGAACGCCTACGATGCGGAACGGTATCGACTTAAATCTTATGACGTGCCCCACGGGGTCCTCGCCGTTGTGGAAGAGATTGTCGACCACGGTCTTGCCCACCACGCACACCTTGGCGCTCGCCTTCACGTCCTGCTCTGTAAACATGTCGCCCTGCTCCACCTTCAGCTGACGGATGTCCAGATAACCCGGCGCCACTCCGTAGAGCGACGACGGCGTGTTGTTGTTGCCGTTTACAAACTGCCCCGATGCCGACACGTTGGGCGACAGTGCCGACAGCAGCTTCGCCTCCTCGCACAGCGCCTCGTAGTCGCGCAGCTTCAGCGTCTCCATGCTCTCGGCGCTCTGCTGCGCTCCGCCCGGCCCGCGGTCCTGCCCCGGGCGAATCATTATCACGTTGCTTCCCATCTGCGCGATGTTCGCCTGGATGCTTGCCTTCGAGCCCTGCCCTATGGCGAGCATGGCTATCACCGCCGCCACGCCGATGATGATGCCCAGCATGGTGAGAAACGACCGCAGCTTGTTGGCGGCAATCGCCCTGAGCGCTATCTTAAACAAATTTTCTATGTGCATAGTCTTCCTTTTTTATTGGTTCACGGTTTTTGTCCGGTCCTCCTCAGTCCTCCGCCGGCGGCAGGGCGGCGAGCGCCTCGGCAGCCGAGAGGATGTTGTCGTTGATTTTGTCTTCCTTTATCACTCCGTCGCGCAGGGTTATGTTACGGCTGCTGTAGAGCGCTATCTCGGGGTTGTGGGTCACGAAGATTATTGTCTTGCCTGCGGCAAAAAGGCGCTGGAACAGCACGAGAATCTCGAACGACGTGCGGGTGTCGAGATTACCCGTAGCCTCGTCGGCGAGAATCACGGCAGGATTGTTCACCAATGCGCGGGCAATAGCCACACGCTGCATCTGTCCGCCCGACATCTGGTTTGACTTGTGGTTGAGCCGCTGTCCCAGCCCCACCAGCTCCAGACACCGTATGCTGCGCTCGCGCCTCTCCTTTGCCGACACCGCCGAGTTGTACATCAGCGGCAGCTCCACGTTCTCCACAGCCGTGGTCTTGGCGAGCAGGTTGTAGTTTTGGAACACAAAGCCTATCTTGCGGTTGCGGAGCACCGCCCTCTCCGACCGCCTCATGCGGCGCACCGGCACGCCGTCGAGCAGAAACTCTCCGCTGGTGGGCGTGTCGAGGCATCCGAGCTGGTTGAGCAGCGTCGACTTGCCCGAGCCCGATGTTCCCATGATGGTTACAAACTCACCCTCGTGGATTTTGAACGACACTCCGCGCAGGGCGTGAACCGTCTCCTCGCCCACGTGGAAGTCGCGCCGCACGTCGCGCAGCTCTATCACCACCTTGCGGTTTTCTCTGTCGATATGCCCGTTGCGGGGCAGGATATTTTTCTTGTCAGTCATTGTCTCGCTCCTTTCTACTTCTTTTTCTTTCCTGGAGGACCCGGCATCAGCGGACTGCGCTCGGCTTCCTCGCCGCCCATGCCGCCGTCGGCAGGCATCATTGCCTCTTCCGCCTCAACTATCACCTCTGTTCCCTCTTTCAGCCCGCCTGTAATCTGCGTGCGCTTGCCGTCGGTCATTCCCGTGGTCACGGCGTGGGCAGTGAAAGTGTTTCCGTCTTTTGTCCACAGCTTCTGCTTGGCGCTGCAGTCGGCTATCTTCTCGCCCTTCTGCAGGTTCTGCTTCTGCGGAGTGAACCTCAGCGCCTTCGACGGCACGCTCACCACGCCGCTCCGGCTCAGGGTGAATATCACGACGTTTGCGGTCAGGCCCGGCTTCAGCTTCAGGTCGGCGTTGGGTGCAGAAATCACCACCTCATAGGTCACCACGTTGTTTTCGGTGGTTGCCTCCTGACGCACCTGCGTCACCTCGCCCTTAAACGTGTCGCCGGGATAAGCGTCAACGGTGAACGTGGCTGCCTGTCCCTCCAGCACTCCGCCTATGTCGGCTTCGTCCACCTTTGCAATCACCCTCATGTTTGTCAAGTCCTGCGCTATGGTGAAGAGGGTCGGCGTGCTGAAGCTCGAAGCCACTGTCTGTCCCTCCTCCACGGCGCGGCTCAGAATCACTCCGTCGATGGGCGACGTAATGGTGGCGTATCCCAGATTGGTCTTGGCTGTTGTCACAGCCTCCTGCCGCGCGGCGTAGGTAGCCTTTGCCTGTCGGTATTGCAGGCTTGCGGTGTCAAATTCGTTGTCGCTCACCAGCCCTTTGTCGTGCAGTGCCTTTATGCGCTTGTAGTTGAGAGCCTGATACTCAAGGTCGCTCTTGGCGCTCTGAAGGTTGCTGTTGGCGGTGTTGAGCTGGCTCACGAGGTTGGTCTTGTCGAGCTCGGCAATCACCTGCCCGCGCTTCACCACGCTGTTGTAGTCGACGTAGATTTTATCGATGATTCCCGACACCTGCGTGCCCACCTCCACCGATGTCACCGGCTCTATGGTGCCCGTGGCGGTGATGCTGTTCTCCATTGTGGCTTTCTCCACCTTCGCCGTCTTGTAGGTCACGGGGGCGGTGTCCTTGCCTCCGCCGATAAACGTCCATGCTGCGGCTGTCACTGCCACGGCGGCGACACTGATTGCTGTTATCTTTTTCTTGTTCATGACTATTGTTTTTTGTTGTTATTGTTTTTTTTATTGGGCTAATGGGGATGATTGTGCTAATGCGGCTTTCTCACTACAGCTCTATCATATTCCAGCTGAAAA
>JAUNSB010000037.1:0-18402 GCA_030539375.1 Prevotella sp. | reverse complement strand
ATTTGCATTATTCGCCTTCGGGCTATTTGCCACATTTGGCTTATTTGCCCCATCAGCCCTATCCTTTCCCTACAGCTCTATCCTTTTCCCGGTGTAAAACTCCAGCAGCGTGCGGTTGAGCACCGCCGTATATTTGTCCTGCAGCAGCGACTGCCTTGCCGAGAGCAGGCTTGCGCGGCTTGTGAGCAGCTCCTGGATGTTCTTCAGCCCCATGCGGAACTGCTCCTGCATCATGTCGTAGCTCTGCTGGGCGCTGCTGACGTTGGCTTGCCCCGCCATGAATTTCTCCTGTGCGTTGGTGGCGTCGAGCCAGTAGCTTGTCACGCTGTTGTACAGCTGCCTCTTGGTGTCGGCAAGCTCCAGCCGCGCTGTCTCCTCGTTGATTTTTGCCCGCTCCACCGCGCTTTTTGTCTGCCTGTTGTCCAGTATCGGTATGCTCACGGTCAGCCCGCCGTTGACGTTCAGGTTGGTTTTCATCTGCTTCCAGAAATCGTTTTGCCCGCCGGTCATGTGCGAGTCGCCCACTCCTGCCGAGAGGCTAATCGTCGGCAGCTGTCCGCGCCGGGCTATGCTGGTCTGAATCTCGCTTTGCTCAATGCTCAGCTCGCCTCCGCGAATCTCCGGACGCGAGGTTAGCGCCGCCGCATAGGCATCCTCCCTCGACGGAATTGCCGCCAGCACCTGCGCGTCGCCCACGGGCACCGCGGCAATGCTGACTGCCGTTCCCGGCTGCAGCTCAAGAAGCTGCTCCAATGCCTTGCGGGCGTTGGCTATCTGCGTGCGCACGTTCACTATGTCATATCTCGCGCCGCTCACCTGCGCCTCCAGCTGGGCGAGGTCGGCTTTCGATATCTGCCCCTGGCGCAGCAGCTCCCTGCCGCGCTCGCACACGATGGAGTCCTGGCGGTAGAGCTCGGTGTTCACGCGCTCCGCCTCCTGCATGTAGAGCAGCTGCACGTAGTATCCCGCTATCTGCTCCTGCAGGCTGTTTGCCACGGTCTGCTCTTGCAGGCTCGCTATCTCGGCGCCCTTCTGGCTGCTCTTCAGCGTGAGCGCGCGCCTGCCTCCGTTCCACACGTTCCACGAGGCATTGACTCCGTAGTTTCCGCTCTCGGTGGTCTTGCTGCCGCTGCTCGACGTTATGCCGCCGTTTACGAAGTTGCCCATGCTCTCCTGGTAGGGGCGGTAGGTAACTCCCTGTGACACCGATGCGCTGAGGCTTGGCAGATATGCCGCCTTGGCTTCGCTCACACTGACCTGCGCCGTCTGCGTTGCCGCCTGCTGTTTTTTCAGCTGAATGTTGTTTTGCAGCGCATGGTCGATGCAGTCCTGCAGCGTCCATGTGGCGGAGGAAGTCTGTGCTGCCGCCGACACGCCCAACATGGCTGAGACAATTAATGTTGATGTTCGTCTGTTCATTCGCTTTCTGTTTGGTTATCGGCTGCAAAGTTAGTGATTAACGTTTTACTCCCAAAGGATTGCAGGGAGAAATCGGGCAAAAATTAGACGAACGGGAGGTTTTCTTCGACGAACCCCGGCTGCCTTTTTCCCCCTGCGGCGGAGCTTCAAAAAAATAGTACTATTTTTTGCAGAAAATAGTACTAAAAATTTTCAAAAATAGTACTGTTTTTTTTAGAAAATAGTACTAAAAAAATTCAAGCCTCCGCACTCTTGCAAAAAAATGCCCTGAAACAGCCCTTTTCACGCCGGAATAAGAACAGTGAACGATATCACCGGCTTTCGGACAATGGTCGTGAGAAAAATAAAGACGGCGAAAAAAAATATGTTAAAAGAGAAAATATCCGTGGAAAATCCTTTTTTTCTGAAAAAAAATAGTTAACTTTGCAGAAGTTACTTGCGCTCGACAAAAACAAATCATTTAAAAATATTTTTAATGTATTTGTTCTGTGCTCGCTTAACCGTAACTTTGCAAAATCCCGACAGCATCTACGAAGAAACTAAAATAAACTATAAAACAAAACATGATTACTAAAAAACTTCTTATGGCAGTGGTGGCGTTTGCCTTGCCGCTCGCCGCAAGCGCCCAGAGAGCAAAGCTGTGCATCAACTCTGGCTGGGAGTTCCGCCGCGCCGACACAGGGCAGTGGCAGAAGGTGAACCTTCCGCACGATTATCAGATAAGCCAGCCGTGGGTGGCGCCCGAGGCATCGGAGCGTCCCGACAACAGCGACGTGGCGAGCAACGTGAGGTCGCGCCTCAGCGCCCGCGGATTCAAGGAGATGGGCGAGGGAACCTACCGCAAGACGCTCATCCTGCCCGACTCGCTGCGCGGCCGCCGCATCACGCTCGACTTCGAGGGGATGATGCTCGTGGGCGACGTGTTTCTCAACGGCAGCCGCATTGGCGGAACCGACTACGGCTACGTGGGCTTTGAAATCGACATCACCAAGCAGGTGAAGTGGGGCGGGGCAAACGAGCTTCTGGTAAAGTGCAGCACCATGGAGCCGCTCAACTCGCGATGGTACACCGGAGGCGGACTGTTCCGCGACGTACACATCGTGGCAACCGACGCCAGCAATTACTTCTCGCGCCATCCATTGAAAATCACGACAGAGAACAACAAGACCGTAAGCATACAGGCTGAGATAGCCTATCAGCAGCGCGGGCGCGACACGCTGAGCGTGCTCACACGCATCATCGACGCGCAGGGCGCGGAGGTGGCGCGCACCGTCACTCCCGTGGCGTTTATCAGCTCGCAGAGGGTGAAGGAATATCCGCTCAACACGGTCACGCTGTCCAATCCCCGGCTCTGGGATTGCGACACACCTTATTTATATATAGCAGAGGTGAGCCTGCTGCGCCACGACGGAAGCGTTGCCGACAGGGTGACGCAGCACTTCGGAGTGCGCACGGTGGAATATTCGCCCGAATACGGCTTGAAGCTCAACGGCAGGAAAGTGCTGCTCAAGGGCATCGCCAACCATCACACCCTCGGGGCGCTGGGAGCCGCCGTCTATCCGCGCGCCATCGAGAAGCGCATACAGCTGCTCAGGCAGTTTGGAGTGAACCACATCCGCACGTCGCACAATCCCTACAGCGAGTCGTTCCTCGACCTTTGCGACAAGTACGGAATACTGGTCTGCGACGAGCTTTACGACAAATGGACCACGCAATACGCAGGCGGCAGAACCGACTGGAAGAATCTCTGGCAAAAGGACGTGCCTGAATTTGTAAAACGTGACCGCAACCATCCCTCAATCGTGATGTGGAGTCTCGGCAACGAGCTTCAGCAAATCTGGGACCTGCCGTTCCACGACTGGGGAGTGACAATCTACAAGCTACAGCGCGAACTGCTGCGCCGCTACGATGACACGCGTCCCGTGACCGTGGCGATGCACCCGCGCTACCGCGACGACGCTAATCCCGAACTGCCCGCGCCGCTGGCAAGAGTCACCGACATCGCGTCGTACAACTACCGCTACATGTATTTCCCCGGCGACGGCAAGCGCTATCCCCACATGAAGTTCTACCAGAGCGAGGCAAGCACCGCCGCCATGGGGCAGAACTTCTTTGAGATGGAGCTCGACAAGGTCATTGGTCTGGCTTACTGGGGAGCAATCGACTATCTCGGAGAGTCGCAGGGCTGGCCGGAGAAGGGATGGGCGCAGGGAGTGTTCTATATCTCGCTCGACCCCAAGCCGAAAGCGTATTACATGAAGAGCTTCTTCAGCGATGAGCCCGTGACCCACATCGGAATAATCGAAAAGGGCGGCAGCGACGGACTGTGGAACGGCATAAAGACCAGCAACGCCCTGATGAGCGAGAACTGGAACCGCGAGGCGGGCACAAAGTGCAGCATCGTGACCTATACCAACGCCGACGAGGTGGAGCTGCTGCTCAACGGCAAGAGTCTCGGCGTGAAGAAGAACCCGAAGGACGACGCAAAGATGCGCAACCAGATTCGCTGGAACGACATAGCCTACGCACCGGGCCGCCTGGAGGCTGTGGGCAGGACTGCCGGCAAGGTTGTGTCACGCCACGCGGTTGAGACCACGGGCAAAGCCACGAAGCTCGCCGCCACACCCGACAACGCCGCATGGAAAGCCGACGGGCAGGACCTGCAGCACGTCACCATCAACGCCGTCGACGGCAAGGGACGCCGCGTGTTCGGAGCCGACGACAAGCTGACGTTCACCGTCGAAGGCGACGCCCAGATTGTGGCTGTGGCTAACGGAAACATCGCCTCCGACGAGAGCTTCGCCGGCAACGCCCGCCAGCTGTGGCTCGGACAGGCGGTGGTGATTCTCCGCGCAGGCGAGAAGGCATCTGACGTAACGCTCAGAATCACAAGCGACAAGTACAAGACCGTGACACTGAAACTGAAAACAATATGAAAAAACTCCTTTTTATGATTTTAGCCATGGCGGCAACAGCCGCCGTGGCGCAGACCTACGACGTGGACCTCACCGTGCAGCAGCCGAGATACGGCAGCACGCAGCCCGACGGCGAGGCGCAGCCATACGGATGGGACGTCACCGCCACTCCCGGCGCCAAGTCCACTGCTCCGCGATATTTCTCGTTCAAGGTGCCCGACGGCAACTATAAAGTCACCGTCACCCTCGGCTCCAAGCGCCAGAAGGGCAGCACCGTGGTGAGGGCTGAGTCGCGCCGCCTGCTTCTCGAAGAGACTGCAACGCGCAAGGGAGAGACGAAGACCGTGACGTTCACCGTAAACAAGCGGTCGACATACATCGACGGCAAGAAGAGTGTCAGGATTAAGGAGCGCGAGAAGGACTACCTGAACTGGGACGACCGCCTCACGCTGGAGTTCAACGGCACAGCGCCCGCAGTGAGCCGCATCACCGTGGAGCCTGCCGCCGACACCGTAACAACCCTGTTTCTCTGCGGCAACAGCACCGTGGTTGACCAGAACAACGAGCCGTGGGCGTCGTGGGGGCAGATGATTCCGCGGTGGTTCGACCAGCGTGTAGCCATCAGCAATCACGCCGAGAGCGGGCTCACCGCAGGAAGCTTCCTCGCCTCAAACCGTCTGGACAAGGTGCTGGCAATGATGAACGAGGGCGACTGGGTGGTGTGCGAGTTTGGGCACAACGACCAGAAGGAGCGCGGAGCAGGCAGCGGAGCATGGTACAACTTCGCCCACAACCTGAAGATATTCGTGGACAGGGTGCGCGCTCAGGGAGGAAACATCATTTTCATCACGCCCACGCAGCGCCGCAACTTCGACGACAACGGAAAGATACGCGAGACCCACGGCGACTATCCCGACGCCATGCGCGAGGTGGCGCGACGCGAGAACGTGCCCGTGATAGAGCTGCACGACATGACGCGCACATTCTTCGAGACGCTCGGCGTGGAGAACAGCAAGCGGGCTCTCGTGCACTATCCCCTTGGAACTTTCCCGGGACAAAGCAAGGATTTTGCCGACAACACCCACTTCAACCCCTACGGAGCCTACGAGGTGTCGAAGATGGTGGTGATGGGATTGAAGCAAATCAATGTGCCGTTTATCAACTGCCTGCGCAACGACTGGCAGGACTACAACGCCGCACAGCCCGACGACTTCACCACATTCAAATGGCACAACGCACCGTTCTACGACAATGTAAAGCCCGACGGACAGTAATTCGCAAAAAACTTTCAATCATGAATTATAAAAAGACATTACTTTCAGCGTCAATCGCCTTTTCTCTCAGTGCCTCTGCCCAAGTGGCAAAGCCAATGGCAGACGTGAACGGCGTTAACGACGTGACCTTCGACAGTCTTGCCAAGGCGCAGACTGCAAGAATAGTGCCCGGCACATCGCGCCGCGGCAATAACCCCGTTTTGTTCCTGATTGGCAACAGCACCATGCGTAACGGAACGCTCGGCAACGGAAACAACGGACAGTGGGGATGGGGATATTTCGCCCACAAGTATTTCGACGACAAAAAAATCACAGTAGAGAACCAGGCGCTCGGAGGAATGAGCAGCCGGACGTTCTATACCCGTCTGTGGGAGCCCATCCGACAGGCGATAAAGCCCGGCGACTGGGTGATAATCTCCATAGGCCACAACGACAACGGACCCTACGACAGCGGCAGGGCGCGTGCCAGCATACCCGGAACGGGCAACGACACGCTCAACGTCACCATCAAGGAGACGGGAGTGAAGGAGACAGTCTACACCTACGGCGGCTACATGCGCATGTACATCAACGACGTGCGCCGCGCCGGAGGTCACCCCATCCTTATGTCACTTACGCCGCGCGATGCCTACGACGACAACGGAAAGATTGTGCGCACCAGGCACACAGAGTGGCTCAAGACCGTGGCGCGCGAGGAGAACGTGCCCTTCGTCGACCTTTGCGAGCGCTCGGCGGCAAAGCTCGACAAATACGGGCGTTGGAAGGAGCAGTATCACTTCTTCACCGACCATATCCACACATCTAAGTTCGGCGCAGAGATGAACGCACGCTCCGCAGCCGAGGGACTGGCGGAAAGCACCGACCCGCAGCTGGCACCGCTACAGGCTATGATGCAGAACGTGGAGCCCGACCGCTACGACATCGACCGCAGCGACGGTAGACCCACGGTGTTCATCACAGGTGACAGCACCGTGAAGAACACCGACAGCGATGAGGACGGAATGTGGGGATGGGGAGCACTGGCTTCAACCATTTTCAACGAAAAGAAGATAAACGTGGTGAACGCCGCCAAGGCTGGACGCAGTCTCCGCTCGTATCTCAACGAGGGACGCTGGGACAAGGTGGTGAACAGCCTGCGCGCCGGCGACTATGTGCTGATAGAGTTCGGACACAACGACATCGGCAAGATTGACGAGCAGAAATACCGCGCCTGCATCGCAACCGCCGACGACACCTGCCACGTTTACCGTCTGAAGGACTTTAAGCCCATGAGCGGTGCCAACGCCGAGTACGAGGTGGTCTACTCCTTCGGATGGTATCTCAGGAAATACATTCAGGATGTGCGGGAGCATGGCGCCACTCCCGTCATTGTGTCGCTCACTCCGCGCAACGAGTGGACCGACGGCAAGATTGAGCGCCGAAACGACACCTACGGCAAGTGGTACCGCCAGATAGCCGAGGAGACAGGCACAGAGTTTGTAGACCTTCACAACCTCACTGCCGACTATCTCGACAAGAAGTGCGGCAGCAAGGACAAGGCAATGAAATACTACAACCACGACCACACCCACACCTCGAAGCTCGGCGCTGCAACCAACGCCAAAAACGTGGCTAAGGGGCTGAAGAAGAACAAGAGCGGGCTGGCGAAGTATTTGAAGTAAAGGGAAGTGACATTTGCGGCAAACTCGCGCAGTTTGCCGCAAATGTCCAAACTTTCTCAGTTTTTATACACCTATATTTTGCCCACACCGGCGAATAAAGTACGATTCCACCGTCATTTGTACAGTTTTCGCCCTATGGTTACCATTATTTTTTGTAACTTTGCACCAAGAAATTAAATTCTTAGTTTATATTTCAATTTTTTTAGATTGGTTAGTTTAATGCAAGTTTAGTAGTTTTTTTATTTGTCTTATTCGCCAAACAGACATACTCCGTGAGGAGGGCAAAGAAAAGGCAAAAAGGAAGCCCGCTGTGCTGTGAAGCACGGCGGCTTTCCTTATTCACCTGTTCACTCCGGATACGGAAAAGCGGGGACTGGACAGATGCGTTGTCTTTTGATTAAAAAAAATATTGTAAAAAAACAGATTTTAATCTAACAGACCTTAAAATAAGAAGAATAATGCCTCTTTTTTCTTAATTAACACATAAAAATGCTGATTTTTCGGGAAATGTGATTAACTTTGCAGCCAAATTCATTCTATTAAAATCAGATATGAGAAAAATATTCATGTTGTCGGGCTTTATGGCTGGGGTGCTCATGTGTGTCACCTCATGTCTCAATACCGACGATAACGAGGTGACATTATACGAGGATGCCGCTGTTACTAACTTTTATATCTCATCGGCAGATGTGGAGTATCACACTCTTTCTTCCAAGGGTGAGGATTCCACATACATAAAGGCAAACACAGATGTGGCAAAAATAAAATTCTTGATTGACCAATATCAGGGAAAGATATACAACGTTGACTCGCTGCCATACGGCACCGACGCCAAGAAGCTGCTCTGCTCGTACAGCACGAAGAGTAACGGAACATTTGTGATGAAGACCCTGAAGAAAAACGAGGACGGCACCACCGCCAGCGGCGACAGTGAGGACGATTACGTGTGGGCGTATGTCGCCACAACCGACTCCACTGACTTTTCTTATCCCAGAACGGCGAGGGTGTACGCCTACACCGATCATGAGGTGTATCGCGAGTACACCATCACGGTGAATGTGAAGAAAAGCAACGACGACAGCAAGGTGTGGGAGAGAAACGACGCTGCAGTGCTGCCAAAATGGATGACCACCGACGGAGCTGTGGGATATGGCGGCGAGATGGCTGCGATGGATGGCGGAAATGTGGTTTACACCAATGCCGGCGGCAGTGTGGAGACCAACAGCGCGGCAAGCGTGCAGAAGCTGCTGGCAGTGAATCCGAGAGAGCTGTATGCCGTGAGCAATGACAACAAGCTTATAGTGAGCCGCGACCACGGTGCAACATGGATTGAGGATGCTGTGGAAGACCGCACGTTGTATCCGTCGGTTCCGCTGGCTGCAATATCGGCGGCGCGAACCGGTGTGAACGGTGTCTACCACACTGTAATGATTGCCGACCCGGGAAAAGACAACGGAATACTGGAAACATGGACCAAGACCAGCATTGGCAGCAGTGCCGACCGGTGGATATGCATTGAGGACGTCACATACAGCCTGACGGCGATGGAAAAGGTGACTATAGCTGCCGCAAACAGCGGAGAGTATTACGCCACGGGTAAAAAGGGCGAATATAAATATATATATGTGAGCCGCGACGGCGGACTGACATGGAAAAAGAATCCCGACTATGACTTGCCGGCAGGCATGAGTGGCGCGCAGTGGCTAAAACTGTATGCCACCAGTGACGGACAGCTTGTGGCTGTGTGCGACAAGGGCACATGGACGCTGAAGCTGTAAGCAGGGAATTGGAACGATGCAGTGAGACGGAAACATGAAAAAGCCGTAAGCCGGGAAAACTGAAAACAAAGCAAAAATAATCCGGATGAAAAAAACAATTCTGCGCATAATAGCCGTGTTGCTGCCCGCCTTGGTGTGCAGCGTGAGCGTGGCGGCGCAGGACGAACCGGAATACCGTATGGAAATAGGAGCCGGCGGAGGTTTGCTCGGATATGTGGGCGACTACAACAGCAGCCTTACCGCAGACCTGCAGCCCATGGGCGAGGTCTTGGCACGATACAGGCTGAACCCGCGCATGGCTCTGCGCCTTGCCGTGATGTCTGGCAAGATAAAAGGCGACATGGACGGCACCGGCACATGGTACCCCGAGAGCGGAACGCTCGCCACGGGCGGCTTCGACCGCACACTGACGGATATAGGCTTGAGTTACGAGTATAATTTCCTGCCATACGGCACAGGAAGGGAATACCGTGGCGCAAAGCCATTTACTCCGTATATAACCCTTGGGCTGGGAGTGACCGTGGCAAGCGGCGGCAAGAGCGCCGCGGGCATGAACCTGCCGCTGGGCGTGGGAGTGAAATACAAGATTGCCAACAGACTGAACCTCGGGGTGGAATGGGCGATGCACTTCTCCACCAGTGACGAGCTTGACGGCATGAAGGACCCTTATGGAATAAAGAGCAGCGGAGCGTTTAAGAACACCGACTGCTACCACGCATTGAAGGTAAGTCTGACTTATGACATCGCGCCGAAGTGCAAGACCTGTAACAAGGACGACTGGTGAACGGCTTAAGAAAAATAAAAAATAATAAATCATATAATATATATTAAAGTATATGGCAGAGACATTGGACATGGAGCGTATTCCACAACATATAGCCATAATCATGGATGGCAACGGCCGCTGGGCAATGGAGAGAGGGCAGCACCGCAGCTTTGGGCACAAGGCGGGAGTGGATGCCGTGAGATGCATCACGTCGGAGTGTACAAGGCTCGGAGTGAAGTTTCTCACACTCTACACTTTCTCCACCGAGAACTGGAACCGCCCTGCCGACGAGGTGGTGGCGCTGATGGGTCTGGTGCTCACATCGCTCGAGGACGAGATATTCATGAAGAACAACGTGAGGTTCAGAGTGATTGGCGACCGTTCGCGACTGCCAGTGGAGGTGCAGCAGAAACTGTTTGCCACCGAGGAGCACACTGCTGCCAACGATGCCATGACTATGGTGGTGGCGCTGAGCTACTCGTCGAAGTGGGAGATTACCGATGCCGTGAAGCGCATTGCCGCCGACGCCGCCTGTGGAAAAATCAAGCCAGAGGAAGTGGATGAGGAGTTTATCTCACAAAGGCTGCAGACCAGTTTCATGCCCGACCCCGACCTGCTGATACGCACCGGCGGCGAGCTGCGCATAAGCAACTACCTGCTGTGGCAGATTGCTTACTCGGAGCTGTATTTCTGCGACACCTATTGGCCCGACTTCAATGAGGAGGCACTGCACAAAGCCATTGCCGACTATCAGAGCCGCCAGCGGCGCTTTGGAAAAACCGAGGCTCAAGTGGAAAATCAAAACAACAAGACAACAAAATAACGATGATAAAAATAAATAAGGTATTAGCGGCTATTGTGATGGCATGCGGACTGGCTGTCAGCGTCAGCGCCCAGGAAAAGATTGTCAATCCCGACATTTCGTATGCCGGGACACCACGCACGCTCACTGTCGGCGGTCTTGCCGTGAAGGGTGTGGAAGGATATGAGGATTATGTGCTCACAGGATTGTCGGGCATATCTGTGGGACAGCAGATTACTGTGCCGGGAACGGAGGTGACCAATGCGGTGAAACGTTATTGGCGCCACGGACTGTTCTCAAAGGTCACAATCACCGCCGACTCCATCGTGGGCGACAAGATATACCTGTGCTTCAACCTCGCCCTGCGCCCCAGGGTGAGCACCCTTAACTTCACCGGACTGAAGAAGAGCGAGCGTGAGGACATGGAGGCAAAATTAGGACTGATAAAAGGCAGTCAGATTACCCCCAACATGATTGACCGCGCCAAGATTCTGGCAAAAAAATACTTCGATGAGAAGGGTTACAAGAATGCTGAGATAAACATCACGCAGCGCGACGACCCGTCGGGCAAGAATCAGGTGATACTTGATGTGGATATCGACAAGCACGACAAGATGAAGGTGCGCAATATCATCATCGAGGGCAACAAGTATCTCAGTGACGCGAAAATCAAGGGTGGACTCTTCAAGAAGGGTGCCTTTGCAAAGACGCATGAAGCGGGAAAACTTGGCTCGTTTCTCAAGGCAAAGAAGTTCACCAACGAACGCTACGAGACCGACAAGAAAAACCTGATAGAGAAGTACAACGAACTGGGCTACCGCGATGCTGTGATATTGGAAGACAGTGTGTGGAACTTCGACCAGAACCATGTTAACATCTATCTGAAGGTGGACGAGGGTGAGCGCTATTATCTGCGCAACGTCACTTGGGTGGGTAACACCGTGGTCACCACCGATTATCTCAATGCCCTGCTCGGAATGAAAAAGGGCGACGTGTACAACCAGAAACAGCTTACCAAGCGCCTGAAAGAAGACGATGACGCTGTGGGCAACTATTATTGGAACAACGGCTATCTGTTCTACAACCTCGACCCCGTGGAAGTGAATGTCGTGGGAGACTCCATCGACTTAGAAATGCGAATAGAAGAGGGACAGCAGGCTCATCTGAGCCATGTGCGAATCTACGGCAACGACCGTCTGTATGAGGACATCGTGCGCCGTGAGCTGCGCACAAAGCCGGGCGACCTCTTCTCAAGAGATGCTTTGATGCGCTCGGTGCGTGACATTGCCTCAATGGGATTCTTCGACCCCGAGACAATTAAGCCAGACGTAAAGCCAAACTATGTGGACGGCACCGTGGACATCAACTATGAGCTGGAGCAGAAATCCAACGACCAGGTGGAGTTCTCGCTTGGCTGGGGACAGACTGGTGTGATAGGAAAAATAGCTTTGAAGCTGAACAACTTCTCCATGCGCAACCTCTTTGGCAAAAACGATATGCACCGCGGCATCATGCCTATCGGCGACGGCGAGCAGCTGGCGCTAAGCGCGCAGACCAACGGTACCTACTACCAGAGCTATAACATCAGCTATGCCGCTCCATGGTTTGGAGGCAAGCGCCCGAATGCGTTCAACGTGAGCCTGTTCTACTCAAAGCAGACTGATGTGAACAGCAATTACTACAACAGCAGTTATATGAACAGCATCTATAACTATTGGGGAGGCATGGGCAGCGTGAACGGATATTATCCTAACTATGATAATTTCCTTGACGACGACAAGTTTGTACAGATGATAGGAGCATCCATAGGATTCGGCAAGCGTCTCCGCTGGCCTGATGACTACTTCCAGCTGTCAGCAGCTCTGTCTTACACCAGATACATGCTGCGCGACTGGCGTTACTTCCTTATCTCCAACGGTAACTGCAACAACATCAACCTGAGCCTCACACTGGCACGTACAAGTACCGACAACCAGCTGTTCCCACGCACGGGTTCGGAGTTTGTGGCTTCGGTGACACTCACTCCGCCGTGGTCGCTCATGAACAATAAGGACTACAAGAATCTTGCCACCAACTCGCAGTCGGCAAACTTTGAGAATGAGCAGCAGGAGAAATACCGCTGGATAGAGTACCACAAGTGGAAGATGAAGTTCAAGTCGTACACGGCTCTCACCAACTCGCAGAAGTGTTTTGTGCTGATGACCCGTGTGGAACTGGGTATCCTCGGTTCGTACAACAAGTATAACAAGTCGCCGTTTGAGACATTCTATGTGGGCGGCGACGGCATGACAGGATATTCGTCAAGCTACGCCCAGGAGACAATCGGACTGCGCGGTTACGAGAACGGCGCGCTCACTCCAAGCTATTATCAGCCGGGATATGCCTACGACCGTTTCTCACTGGAGCTCCGCTATCCGTTCATGCTCGGCAACACCACCATCTACGGACTCGGATTCTGTGAAGCTGGTAATGCCTGGTACAACACCAAGGACTTCAACCCATTCGACATGAAGCGTTCAGCAGGCTTGGGTGTTCGTATCTTCCTGCCGATGGTTGGTCTGATGGGTATCGACTGGGCTTACGGTTTCGACCGTGCCGGCTCCAATAACGCCCGTGGCGGCAGCAACTTCCACTTCATCCTCGGACAGGAGTTTTAGGAGTGTTGAGTGTGCAGTGTTGAATAAGATAGCGATTAGCCCAATAGGGCAAATATAGCAAATAGGTCCAATAAGACCCATAAGCCCTATAAGCCCAATAGGTCCCATAAGCCCCATAAAACCCCAATTAAAAAGTCAATTATGAAAAAGATTTTTATGATTATGATGATGGCGGTGTTTACCGTCACGGCGCAGGCTCAGAAGTTTGCCCTCATCGACATGGATTATATTTTGAAGAACATACCTGCGTACGAGCGTGCCAACGAGCAGCTCAGCCAGGTGTCGAAGAAATGGCAGGCTGAGGTGGAGGCTCTCACCACCGAGGCGCAGACCATGTATAAGAACTATCAGAACGAGGTGGTGTTTCTCTCAAAGGAGCAGAAGCAGGCACGTCAGGATGCGATAATGGAGAAAGAGAAACAGGCAGCCGAACTGAAGCGCAAATACTTCGGTCCCGACGGTGAGCTGTTCAAAAAACGCACGGCGCTGATGACTCCCATTCAGGACGAGATATACAATGCAGTGCGTGACATTTCCGACTTGCGCGGCTATCAGCTTGTGCTCGACCGTGCCAGCAACTCGGGCATAATCTTCGGCAACCCGAAGGTGGACATAAGCAATGAGGTGCTGCAGAAGTTGGGATACTCGGCAAATTAAATGAAGAGTGAAGAATCAAAATGTATCCTACCCCTCATACAATTCTTACTACTCTTACATCTCCTACCCCTCCTATTAAAGAACAATTAATATTAATAACAATAAAAAAACTAAACGACAATGAAAAAGGTAATTTTGATGCTTCTGATGTTCACACCACTTTGTATGATGGCACAGAAGTTCGGACACGTAAATTCGCAGGAAGTAATTCAGGCAATGCCGGAGTACACTCAGGCACGCACCGAGATTGAGAATCTTGCAAAGCAGTATGATGCTGACCTGAAGAGCATGCAGGACGAGTTGCAGAAGAAGAGCGAGGAGTATGAGAAGAACGAGAAGACTCTGCCCGACAACGTAAAGCAGCGCAAGCAGCAGGAGTTGCAGGAGATGTATCAGAAGATACAGCAGAGCTATCAGGACAACCAGCAGGCTCTTGCAAAGACTCAGCAGGAGAAGATGCAGGCAATCACCACCAAGGTGATCGATGCCATCAAGGCTGTAGGTCAGGCAGGCGGCTATGTGTATGTGATGGACACCGCTGCAGGCATTCCTTACATCAGCACTACGCTCAGCACCGATGTTACTGCACAGGTAAAGTCTAAACTCGGTTTGAAATAATGAACATCTTGATTAAGCAAGAGCAGAGAGGGCTTGCTCGCTATGCCGGGCATGAAAAATGCCGGATGGCATTCAAGTATTTGCTTGCGATAATATTTTCGGTAGTCTCGCTTTGCGCTTCGGCGCAAAGCGGGATTACGGCTACTGTCAAGTTCGGCTTTCTGAGCTATGAGCAGGCGTTGAAGTCAATGCCCGACTATGCCGTAACATTGTCGCAGATAGCCAAGCTGAAAGACAAGTACGACGAGGAGGCAAAGCGTGTGGAGACCGACTTCAACGCGAAGTACGAGGACTTTCTCGACACTCAGGCAGATATGCCGAAGTCTATTCTGGAGAAACGCCAGAGCGAGCTTCAGGAACTGCTCAACAAGAACATCGAGTTCAAGGCAGAGAGCCGCAGGCTGCTTGCACAGGCTGAGAAGGATGCGTTTGCCCCGCTGCACGAGAAGTTGCAGCGTGCGCTGAAGGTTATCGGCGAGCAGGACGGCTATGCCTTTATCATCAACACCGACAACAATGCCTGTCCGTTTATCAATCCGGCACAGGGAACTGATGTGACACAGACGGTGGTCAGACTTTTGCAGAAACTGTAGTATTATGCACCTTCCTACACAGCCGGGACCAATTGGCGTATTCGACTCTGGGTATGGCGGACTGACCATACTTAACGGCATACGCAAACTTATGCCGCAATATGACTTTATGTATCTTGGCGACAATGCCCGCGCGCCCTACGGGGCACGGTCGTTCGATGTGGTATATGAGTTTACCCGTCAGGCAGTGGAGCGGCTGTTTGCGCTGGGCTGTCACTTGGTGATACTTGGCTGCAACACCGCATCGGCAAAGGCGCTGCGCACCATTCAGCAGAACGACCTGCCGCTGCTCGACCCCCAACGCCGTGTATTAGGCATCATCCGCCCTACGGCAGAGGTGATAGGCAGCATAACCAGGAAGCGCCATGTGGGAATATTCGCCACCGAGGGGACAATCAAGAGCGAGAGCTATAAGCTGGAGATACAAAAACTCTTTCCCGACATACAGGTCACGGGAGTGGCGTGCCCGTTCTGGGTGCCGTTGGTGGAATACAATGAGGCAGACAGTCCGGGAGCCGACTACTTTGTGAAGAAACGCGTTGACCAGCTCATGGCGCTCGACAGCGAGATTGACACCATTATCCTCGGCTGCACCCACTATCCTATCTTGCTGCCGAAAATAAGAAAATACGTTCCGCAAGACATAACGATAGTGCCGCAGGGCGATTATGTGGCAGGCAGCTTGAAGCAATACTTTGAACGCCATCCCGACATGGAGGCGAAATGCACCAAAGGCGGACGGGTGCATTATCTCACTACCGAGAACCCCGACAAGTTCCGCGAGTCGGCACAACAGTTTCTCCACGAGCATGTGGATGTGGAGAATATCGTGCTGTAATGAAAATGAAGAATAAAAAATTATGCAAGAGACAAGACAAAACAAGATAGCCCGCATGTTCCAGAAGGAGCTGAGCCTCATATTCCAGCAGCAGACGCGGGCAATGCACGGGGTGATGGTCAGCGTCACCCGCGTGAAGGTGTCGCCCGACCTCGGAGTATGCACCGCATATCTCAGCGTGTTCCCGAGCGAAAAGGGTGAGGAGATATTGAAGAACGTCAATGCAAATGCAAAGACGATACGTTTTGAACTGGGCAGCCGTGTGCGCCATCAGGTGCGCATCATCCCCGAACTGCGTTTCTTCATCGACGACTCGCTTGATTACATCGACCGTATTGACGAACTGCTTAAACAGTAAAGTAATAAAAACAAAAAGATGTCCTTTCCGTTTTTTATAGCCCGACGCTATCTGTTCTCCAAAAAGAGTACCAACGCCATAAACGTAATCAGCGGCATCAGTGTGGTGGGAGTGGCTGTTGCCACCATGGCACTGGTGGTGACGCTCAGCGTGTTTAACGGTTTCCACGACCTCGTTGCAGGACTGTTTACCAACTTCGACCCGCAAATCAAGGTGTTGCCGGTAAAGGGAAAGACCGTGGCTGCCGACGACCCCGTTCTCACCGAGATACGCCGCCTGCCGCAGGTGGCTGTTGCCACCGAGACGCTCGAAGACCAGGCGCTTGTGGTGTATGAGGGGCGTCAGGCAATGGTAAAGGTGAAGGGCGTTGACGAGAATTTCGACTCGCTCACCCATATCCGCGAGATTCTTGTAGGCAACGGCGACTATTGCCTCAAGGTTGCCGACCTCTATTACGGCATAATCGGCATACGCCTTGCCGATGCGCTCGGCACGGGCTATAGCTTCAAGGAGCCTCTCAAGGTGTATGCTCCGCGGCGTGAGGGACAGCTTGACATGATGAATCCCGAGGACGGCTTCATTGAGGACGAGCTTCTGTCGCCAGGCGTGCTTTTCAGCGTGCAGCAGGCAAAATACGACAAGAACTATATCATTACCGACATAGCCTTCGCCCGCCGCATGTTTGAGCAACAGGGCATGCTGTCGTCGCTGGAGCTGAGACTGAAGCCCGGCAGTGACTTCGACGCGGTAAAGGATAAGATGCGCGAGATTGCCGGCGACAAGTTCCGTGTGCTCGACCGCTTTGAGCAGCAGGAGGACACCTTCCGCATAATGAAAATCGAGAAGTTCATGGCATACATTTTCCTCACGTTCATTCTCATCGTGGCATGCTTCAACATCATCAGCAGCCTGTCGATGCTTATGATCGACAAGAAGAACGATGTGGTGACGCTACGCAACCTCGGAGCGAGCGACAGCCAGATGACCTCCATCTTCATGTACGAGGGGCGCATGATTTCCGTCTTCGGTGCGGTTCTTGGCATCGGGCTGGGGCTTCTGCTCTGCTGGCTTCAGCAGCAGTACGGCATTGTGGGTCTCGGCTCTTCGTCGGGCTCGTTCATCGTCGATGCCTATCCAGTGAGCGTTCATCCCGAGGACATCATCGTGATTTTCATCACCGTAATCCTTGTCGGCTTCGTGGCAGTGTGGTATCCCGTGCGCTACTTTGCGCGGCGGATAATGGGATAATTACGAATTACGAGTTTTGAATTACGAATTATTCTCGCTTCGCTGCGATGAAGAATTATTAAATTACGAGTTGATAGGGACACACGAGCAAAACTCCCAATTCGTAAATTAACAACTCTCAATTTGTAATTCAAACTCCCAATTCGTAATTAAATAACTCTTAATCGGCCACAGGCCGACAATTCGTAATTCAAAATTCGTAACTCGTAATTTAAAATGGAAACAGACAAGTGTATTGAGATATTGGAGCAGGCTGGCGTTAAGCCTACATCAGTGAGAATACTGGTGTATAAAGCCATTATGGAGATGGAGGAGTCGTTCAGCCTTGCTGACCTGGAGATGAAGCTGCTCAGTGCCGACAGGTCGAGCATCTTCCGTGCGCTCACTCTCTTCAGCCAGCATCATCTCATACACTCGTTTGAGGACGGCAGCGGCTCACTGAAATACTGCATGTGCCACAACCACGGTCATTGCCGCCCTGACGAGTGGCACTGCCATTTCTACTGCGAGAAATGCAAGAAGACCTATTGTCTGGAAGACGACGCCATACCTCTCGTTTCACTACCCGAGGGCTTTGTTGCCCATCAGCTGAACTATATTATAAAAGGAGTGTGCCGTAATTGCTCAAAGCAGCGGCTGTGAATCGCCGGGACAGAGCCTCAAACCGGCGAAATAAAGTTTCTTATACCATTACAACGTCAAATAAAAATCTGACGGCAGGCGTGAGAAATCTGAGGTTCGGGATTTAGAAATCTTATTTCGGGATTTAGCAACCGTCTCTCTACCGGAGACGGTGCGTTTCTCTACCGGAGACTGTA
>JAUNSB010000146.1:0-6168 GCA_030539375.1 Prevotella sp. | reverse complement strand
GCTTCCATAATATAATTTTGTTGTTAATACTAAACATTTTCCGTCACAAAATTACGAATAAGTAAGTGTAGGACAAAATTAAATGAACATTTTTAATGTTTTTTATCTTATACCGAAAGTATTAGCAAATATAATACAATAAAAGCTGCCGTTCTGAGTTTCAAAACGGCAGCCCTGTTCGTTAATGCGCAATGATCTGTCCTTACTTTGCCAGTTCCTCGGCAAGAGCATTCATGGCTGCCCCGTTAATGGCAGGCTTGTAAGCCGACTTGACGGTAACCACATTCTCGCAGACGGTGATATTCTTCATTGTGTTAAGAGCATCACGCATCACCTTGGCAGCAACAGGAGCCCATGAGCCGTTCTCCACCAGCGCCACACGGCGGTTGCGGTAGCCCTTCTTCTTAAGGCGGGTGAGGAAGTCGTCCATGGGAGTGAACACACCGCCATCGTAGCTTGCGGCACACAGCACCAGACGGTCATAACGGAAAGCATCCTCCACACACTCTGCAATGTCGGCACGGCTGAGGTCGGCAAGCGACACTTTCTCCACTCCCTTTTCCTCAAGCATGCCCTTGAGCACCTCAGCAGCATGCAAGGTATTGCCATGGATGGATGCAACGGCAATAAACACACCCTCGTCCTCAGGCTTATAGCTGCTCCATGTGTCGTAAAGATTCAGATAATAGTCCAGGTCGTACTGCAGGATAGGACCATGCAGCGGACAGATGCTGGCAATGTCGAGCGCAGCAGCCTTTTTCAGCAGAGTCTGCACCTGCAAGCCGTATTTGCCCACGATATTAAAGTAGTAACGGCGCGCCTCGCATGCCCAGTCCTCATCATTGTCGTTCAGCGCTCCGAACTTTCCGAACGCATCGGCAGAGAACAATGTCTTTGTGGAGCACTCGTAAGCCACCATCACCTCAGGCCAGTGTACCATTGGAGCAAAAACAAATCTTAGAATATGCTGCCCCAGGCTGAGTGTGTCACCCTCCTTAACCACATGCTTGCGGCTATCAACGTCGAAATCGAAGAACTGCCCCATCATCTGGAAAGTCTTGGCATTGCCCACGAGCTTAGCCTCGGGATATTTCTCGACAAAGCGCCTTATGCCTCCACTGTGGTCGGGCTCCATGTGGAGCACCACCAGATAGTGGGGCTGACGTCCGCCAAGCGCATCGTCGAGATTACGTAGCCAGTCGTCAACCTTACGGTTGTCAACACAGTCCATCACACATATCTTCTCATCTTCAATGATATACGAATTATACGACATTCCGTTTTCCACCACATACTGGCTCTCAAACAAATCAATGTCACGGTCGTCAACACCGATATACTTTATTCCTTCTGCTATAATTTTGTTGTTCATATATTTTTGTTTTGTTTTTGTTTTTTTAGGAGGGTAGGAGAGGTAGGAAGAGTAAGAGGAGTAGGAGAATTCTTCATTGACTTCGTCGATTTTCGGCTGCACCTCGGGAAAGCTCAAGCAAGCTTGACTTTGTCTTCTTCCGTCACGACTCGGCATAGCTAAAGCGAGCTTTGCTATGCTCTCGCTGCTCCGTCAGTTGGCTCTCCACTCGGTTTGCACGAAAATTCTTCACTCTTCATTTTAATCGGATGGGTGAACACAAAGCGCGCACCGCCTGTATAATCAGTGTCAACCCAAATATCGCCTCCAAACTTTTTGATAATGGTGCGGCAGATGGCAAGTCCAAGTCCTGTTCCCTGCTTAAACTCATCGAGTTTCTCAAAACGCTCAAAAATCTTGCCTTCCTTTTCCTTTGGTATGCCGCATCCAGTGTCAGTGACGCTGAACACTACAAGATGCCGCTTACTGTCAATCTCCAGACTGGTTGTGATGGAACCGCTCTCAGTGCATTTCGCCGCATTCGACAGCAGATTAATCATTACCTGCCGCAGACGGTTCTCATCGGTGCTAATCACCAGTTTGTCCACCTTTATGTCCTGTATATACTCTACATATCTGTTTTTGTTGTTACGCTTGGCTGTGGCAAACACCGTCATGCACAGCTTTACAATGTCTACTTCAGAGAAGTCGAAGCTTATCTTTCCCGACTCTATTCTTGAAAGGTCGAGAATGTCGTTGATGAGCTTCAGCAGCACATTGCTGTTGGTCTGTATCAGTTCTCCCATTTCCCTGCGCTCCTCTTCGGGCAAGGTGTCACACTGCGACGCTATTATCGACGAGAATCCCACAATGGCGTTGAGCGGTGTGCGTATCTCGTGGCTCATATTGGCAAGAAACGAACTTTTCATCCTGTTTGCCTCCTCGGCATGCTCCTTTGCCACCTTCAATTCATTGCTCAGCAGCGTAAGCTGTGCATTTGTTCTTCTCACCTTTCGCAGCGACGAACTCACCAAAACTATTACCATCATCAGAAAAAGAAACACCGCCAGTGCTCCATAAACCACAGAGGCATGTTTCTCGAAAAACGATTCAGGCTTATTGATATATGTAAAGTTTTCAGGCAACACAGACTCCGAGATGTCCAACATCTTCATTTTACCATAGTCAAATACATATTTGCTCGGCATTATGTTAAGACCGGCTATGGAGTCATTCTCAAGATAATTGAGACAATCTTGCGCCAAAGACTCGCCTACGGCTTTATATACAGGTATATATCCTCCAACCGCCCAGGGATAGCTGTCCTGCGTATCAGATAGAGCCACTGACGACAACGAGAATGCCGGAATCGAAGGATTAGCGTCGGCAAGCGACTTTCTTGCAGAACTTATCACATAATTGATGTTACTGTCCATGCGCCATGTACCCACAAGCACCGCCACATCGTCGCCCTTCAGCGCCGCTATTGCTTTTTTTGTGTCGAAAAGTGTCAGCTTTCTGCCATCGAGACACACCAGCCTAAGCCATTTATATCTTTCCGCCTCCTGTTTCATAAAAGCCTGCATGGTGACACCGCCAAAAGTGTTGTCGCTCAGAAACGCCAGCTTCCTGGTATGCGGAAAAATTTTCAATATAAGCTCTATGTTCTTTTTTATGTCATAATCCAGCACATTTCCGCCGGCTATATTATAATCATCAAAGTCTCTCAAAATGTCACAGCTTTCCGGATGCCAGTTCTTTATGTCTGTATTGTCATCTTTCGGCAACAGTATAATGTTTTTTCCACGCATGCCAATAAACAGCGGCACAGCTGTGAGTTTTCCGCCATAGAGCGAACGGTCCAGAGAGAAATACACCGATGAAGCCTCAGTACCTATGAGCACTATTGCCGCCGGCATATTGCCATTTCTGAAATGACTGTCGAGAATGGAGCGCATCCTGCCCTTCCATTGCGGCATTTCGGGAAGATTTCTGCAATTAAGGCTTTTCACAACGAGATTGTATTCGGTTCTGCGTTTCTGACAAATCTTATAGAAATCGCTTATTACAGTAGTCATAACAGGCAGGTCTGGATTGTACGAACAGATGAACAGAATATCTTTCGACACATTATCCTTATCAACATCCGCACCTTTGGCACCGCCGGCAACTGCCACAAGATTTACTGACAGTATTACAACAAACAATATGTATAGTTTCTTAAGCATGAATGGTTATGTTTTTAACATCGTAAGAACAACATGCAAAAGTAAACGTTTTTTGTAAAATAGCAAAACAATGGTATAGATATTTAATATTTTTTAAAATTACATGTACTAAAGTTGTGCATTAGAAAAGTTTTTGTACTTTTGCAGTAAGAAAAATTAATGTCACCACACAAAAATACTTCAGTGTTGCTGCACAAGATAAATAAGGACATCGTCCCGCCCGAAAAATTCACATGGCCGTTCTGCTATAAGCCACATCCGCTGTGCGTGGAAGCCGCAAAGCATCTGCAAAGTCGCCTTGAAGCCAATATGGAATGGCATGAGGAGATAAACCGCGGAAAAATGTTTGGAGTGCTGGTGGTAAAAGATGAAAACGGCACAATGGGCTATCTGGCGGCATATTCAGGGCAACTCTGCGGACGCAACGACCTGCCGGGCTTCGTGCCTGCCGTATATGACTTGTTGCAGCCCGACGGATATTTCAAAACACACGAGGCAGAGATAACAGCCATCAACAATGAGGTGGAAGCGATAGAGCACGACACACATTATATAATATGGCGGCAAAAGCTGCAAAAAATACAGAACGATGCCGACAACGACATAAGCCGTTATAAAGCACATATAGCAGAGGCAAAGGACAGGCGCCGGCAGGCAAGAGAATCGGGCAGTTGCGACAACGATGCACTGATACGTGAAAGCCAGTTTATGAAGGCTGAACTGCGCCGGAAGAAACAGGCTTATGCCGCTCTTGCCGCCGATGCGAAAGACAATATTGCGAAATACGAAAACCTGATAAAGGAACTCAGACAAAAACGTAAACAAATGAGCGACAAACTGCAACACTGGATATTCAGCCAGTTTGTGATGCTCAATGCTATTGGTGAACGGAAAGACCTGAACGAGATATTTGCCGAATATCACAGCATGACGGGCATAGGCTCTGCCATTCCGCCATCAGGTGCAGGCGAATGCTGCGCGCCAAAACTGCTGCAATATGCTTATGCCAACGGCTACAAGCCATTGTGTATGGCTGAGTTTTGGTATGGTGAGTCTCCCAAAGCCGAGGTGCGCCACCATCTGCATTTCTATCCTGCCTGCCGGAGCAAGTGCAAGCCCATATTAGAGTTTATGCTGAAAGGACTCGACACCGATCCAGACCCGCTCGATAGCGACAATATGGAATATTCTTCATTCAGCAAACCACAAACGGTGTATGAGGACGATTGGATTGTGGTGGTCAACAAACCTCCGGGAATGCTCAGCGTGCCTGGACGCACCACACAGCCTGCAGCATCAGAGATTATGGGCATGCTGCCTGTACACCGGCTCGACATGGACACATCGGGACTGCTCATGCTTGCAAAAGACAAGAAGACACAGCAGACATTTCATGCCATGTTTGAAAACAAGATGATAAAGAAACGCTACACGGCACTGCTCGACGGCATCGTCACAACCGACGAAGGAGAGATAACGCTGCCGCTGATGCCCGACATCAACGACCGTCCGCGGCAAAAAGTGGACTATGACAACGGCAAGAGCGCAATGACATATTATAAGGTGTTGCAGCACAATGACGGAAAGACTCTCGTGGCTCTATATCCCCACACAGGGCGAACCCACCAGCTGAGAGTTCACTGTGCACACCGCGACGGACTGAACACTCCCATCGTAGGCGACAGACTATACGGAAAAGGGTGGGGGAGACTTCACCTGTTTGCAGACTCTTTGGATTTTTATCATCCCATACTAAAAAAACAAATAAACATCACAATAGAAAACAAATGAAAAAAGTAACTCCCAAAAAGCATCTCGGACAGCACTTTCTGACCGACCTGAACATAGCAAAGCGAATAGCCGACACCGTGGATGCGTGTCCCGAGATACCTGTTCTTGAAGTGGGTCCCGGCATGGGTGTACTCACACAATATCTTGTGGAAAAGCCACGACCGGTGAAAGTAGTTGAGATCGACCGCGAATCAGTGGCATATCTGCTTGAAAACTTCCCCAATCTCACCGACAACATCATTGGCGAGGACTTCCTGCGCATGGACCTCAGCACCCTGTTCGACAGCAAGCCCTTTGTGCTCACAGGCAACTATCCCTACGACATATCCTCGCAGATATTCTTCAAGATGCTCGACAACAAGGAGCTTATTCCCTGCTGCACAGGCATGATTCAGCGCGAGGTGGCACAGCGCATAGCCTCGGAGCCTGGCACAAAGGCATACGGTATACTGAGCGTTATGATTCAGGCATGGTATGATGTGGAATATCTCTTCACCGTAGATGAGGGTGTGTTCAATCCGCCGCCAAAGGTTAAGAGTGCAGTGATACGCATGACCCGCAACAATGTGGAGTCGCTCGGATGTGACGAGAAACTGTTCAAGCGTGTGGTAAAGACCGTGTTCAACCAGCGCCGCAAAATGCTGCGCGTAAGTCTGCGGCAGATAATATCTCCAGACAACGCATCGCCGGAGTTCTTCACCCACGAAATAATGACCAAGCGCCCGGAACAGCTCACCATACCGCAGTTTGTGGAACTTACAAATATGATTGACGTGGAAATGAAGAATGAAGAGTGAA
>JAUNSB010000036.1:0-36367 GCA_030539375.1 Prevotella sp. | reverse complement strand
TTACAATACATTTTTTAATATGTTAACAAGTAAGATATTTGGTGCGTCTGCCCTGATTGGTTATAAGAATACCTCCTAACACGCCATCAGGCAATTCCTTACCTCTCCATGCAGCATTACCTCCTGATAAGATAATGCCTGAGAGCATCATGGCATCAGAATATCCTTTCAAATAGTTAACCGTCTCTGCACGGTCGGGAGTATAGTAAAATCCATGAGTGGCTATCTGAAGTACCTGAGGAGACTTGCCGTGCATGCTGAGGAAAGATTCCTCTGTGCTCTCCATACCAATACGAGGTGTAACAAAATTCTATTTCATTCTTTTCTCTTGAGAGTAAAACTTCCATATTATGATTTTATTTTGTTGACATCATACATTTAACTAATAATGGAATATAAATCATTAATTTACTAACACGAGCTTCTATTCTTTTGTTACACAGGCGTATGAAAATCGTCACCTCCTCAAAACTCTTCGTTTCGGGAGTTTATTACATAAACAAAATCCTCAAGGGAAACGACTTTACAGAACTTACATACTGTCAGAACCAAGCTTCCACATCATCCAAAGTATCATTGTAGTCTGATTCTCCGTCCACATATTGTTCACTTCCATCATCATACTCTGGAATGTCATCATATTCCGAGTCTGATAATGCTACATACGGCAAATCAAAGTCAACAAGCAAATCATCTGGTAAATCATAGCCACTTTCTACCATATCCTCATAAACATAATCTACAGCATCATTAGCATCAAGTATCTCCAGCATATCCGCATCAGAAGCACACATCTCGACAAATGTCTTTTCATCTTCAGGAGAAAGCATTCCGTCAAGCCATGCTGCAAACGTTTCTTCAGAGAATATTGTCGTAACATTACTTACCATGACTTAACTCCTCCTTTCTTAGAATCTTCAAATATTGTTCCTTTGACATTTTATGTTTATTATAAAAAGTGTTCATATTCATTCCCATCAATTGTGCAGTTTCCTCATTAGTGTGCCCCTCCAGATATTTAAGTCTGATAAGATGTGCATACCGTCTATTTGGCATCAATTGAAGGATAACCTCAATATCGTGCCTGCACAAAGGAGAATCTTCTACAAATATAGAACCAGAAACATTATCAATTCTTACACCAACATCGTTTTCATCATATTTTTCGCATAAATGTTCTTCATAAACATTATTTTTCCGACCATATTTCTTATAACAATAATACAAGCAAACCGTTTTCAGCCAAGTGAACAATGTACTCTGAAACTGGAATGTCGCTAACTTACAAAGCCCACTTTCACTATTAGGCATCATTATATGAACATAAATTTCATTTATAAATTCTACACACGACGAACAATCAGTGTAATAGTTGTCATACACAGATTTAAACAACGGATAACACCTTCTATAAAAGAAATCGCGTGTTATCCGTTCGTTATGTTGTAGCAATGCCTGTACTATTTCATGGTCATTATTAATCATTTCCCTTTTATTTGTTTTCAAAACAAATTCTTCAAGAAGGCACCTTTTTGATAGATTACCAATTCTGCTTTTGTGTCTTTGCATGTAACTGTAAGCACATCAGAACGGTCTTTACCTTTGTTTTGTTCGGCAGTAAGAATAAGTGTGTTACCGTTTTGAGCAACTTTTATCCATTTAGGATGTGTGTATGTCCAATCATCATAGTTGCAGTTAACAACAACCTTAAAAATGTCGTTTTTCTTAGCTTTGGCCTTAAACTCCACTGACGATATGGAGAAATACAGCTCAACAGGGGTCATGTCTGGAGCAGGCTCAAAAGACATCTTTCCGCTGCCTTCCGTTTTTTCTTCCTTCTCCTTTGGCTTCTTCGCGTATGTCTTTTTTGTGTTAGCAATAGTTTTAATATTGCTATTGCATATTGCAATCTGATTATCACACATTTGTTTTTTCGCGGCAGAATCATAAGCCTTTTTTGCCGCTTCAAACTTTGCAATAGCCTGTCTTTGTGCCTTTACGGTTTGAGTCATCTGGAATTTTTGTCCCTGTGCGAACAAACGGTCACCGGCAGACTGCGCATTTACAGCAACCGAAAAACAGACAAATAATAATGAGAGAATTAATTTTGTTATAAGTTTCATTTTTTCAATTTTTATTATTTTACTTTATTACACTGGATATCTTATTTACTCTACTACGAAACTCCTTTGCGACATCAGGCATATCCTCGTTTTCAAAATCCTCTGCTTTTGCTTCAAATTCTGCCTTCGCATCAAGCAATGCCTTTTTAGCTTTTTCTTTGTTTTTGATAGTGGCAGCCATATCCGGTTTATCCGATGTCATTTTCTCCACCGTGGCTATTACTTTGCCATATTCCTCGTATGCCTCAATATAGGATGCCTCATACCCTTCATCATGCCTGTCACCAACGGCAAGACATGCATCAGCCTTCTTCGATAGATCAAGAGCTCTTTGCCGCAACGAATCGTTAGCGGCTATTTCCGCCTGAACTGCCCGCTCTGCAGCAACTCTTTTTTTGTTGTAATATATGCCGCCAAATGCAACAAGACCTACAATAACAGTGATTACAATAGCACCAATGGTGATTTTTGTGGATTTTTTCATCTGGCGTTTCATTCCCGCCAGATTTTCCATTGCCACGCGCATTTGTGAGGCAGTTTGATAGCGCACATCCTGTCTCTTTTCCGTTGCACACTCGATGATTTTTCTCAATCCACGGTCCTTTATCTTGCCAAGAGGTATTTTCTTGTGCAGTTGATTGTCAAGCACGACATGCGATGGTCCCTCAAACGGCACATGTCCCACTATACATTGATACAATAAGATTCCCACAGCATAGATGTCCGTGGTCTGATTTTGATGTTTCAGGTCACCTAAAGCCAGCTCCGGAGCTGCATATTCAGCCTTACCCATGAAAGTACCAGCTGTAGTAAGTCCGCGGTCATTTGTTGTCAGTTTGTTCACTTGTTTGGCTATACCAAAATCAATAAGCTTAATGTGTTCATCATCTGTCAGCATAATATTTGACGGATCAATATCTCTGTGCACATAGCCTGCATCATGTAAAGCCATCAGACCTGAGAGCACATTCATAACTATGATTTTGGCAAAATGCGTAGGATCCGACTGGTAGTCCATCAACAGTTTCTGAGCAAAAGGGATAACCTCTCCATTTGCATCGGTACATTTACCCTCAAAGATATCAGATAATGGAATACCGTGTAACAGCTCACTTACAACATGATAATGTGAGTTGACATTCTCTCCACTGCCAGTTTTCACCTCAATGAATCCAAGCATTTCCACCAAATTATCATTACGCAACTGCACGGATGCCTCACGCCGTGCCCTTTCAATAGCGTGAAGAGGAAGGTCTGCATAAAGAAATTTTATAGCAACAGGACGGGAAACCTTAGTTGCCATGTCAACACAAAATCCCTTCATAACCTTTCCCATTCCGCCTTCGCCTATAGGCGGTTCAGACGTATCAACTTCAAAATAAATGTTTTTACGTTTTTCTTCTTCGCCTTGTAATCTTATTTTTGCCATTATACAAAAACTTATTGTTTTGATTCTTTATTCTTTTTACTTTAATCAATTAATAGACGGGGAGTCCGTATTGATTTTCTTCGTCACTACCAGTCAATAAGAAAATAATTGGTATAAAAGGGAGCCAGAAAAACCACCCACTATGATTTGTGTCATGCATACGGCGGACAAAGACTGAAACAGTCGGAACAAACAATATAATAAACCATATAAAACCAGCAATTCCTCCAGTAATGAATGCCACTGCCACATTACTAAACAAAAATCCAATAAAAAAGAAAGCACAACAGATTACGGGCAGTGACAACCCACCAAACAGCCAAAACCACCAATATTCAGAACGTGAAGCACGTCCACGAAACGTCGCATACTTATTAAAGCATGACTTTACAGCATCAAATAAACTCATTTTTTATTTTTTATACAGATTCCCGTTCCACTTGTGAGAAACAGAACGGAAATCATAGATTTATATAAAATTATTTTTTCTCAACCGGTAAATCTGATGGAGCAAACAACATAGAAAACTCGCTTCCATTCACATCATATATATACTGGAGCCCAATGCTGTTTCTTTTCAACACTCTGACAAGTTTCATTTTTGCAGGTGTTGCAAGTTCTTTCACCAACTCTTTCTTTAGCGAATCCACATTCACCTTGTCAAAACGGTTGTCATTTACCTTTATATAATATGTAAGCACACTATCCCCATCTTTATACTCACACTTGTTCAAAACAGTTCCATTTGACAAAGGACTGTTTGCCTTACTGTTTATCTGCTCTACAAATTTGTGAAGCTGCTCCCTGTCGGCATTGTGTTTTTTACATCCACTAAAGGAAAAGACAAAGAAAAGACCTACAAAAGTTAAAAACAAAATTTTTCTCATATATTACAATATATTAAATGTTGTTTTATAAATTACATCACCTGACTCTATTATCTCAACCTTGTATTCACCTGCTTTCCAGAAGCCTTCCTTATTTGAGCCAAAACGGTCGAACTCCACCGACTGAACCTTCTTTGTCTTCTTTAGCGTAACATTCATTTCTGCCGATACCTTCTTACCTGGCAGATATATTGGTTTACCATCGGGACGAGTAACCCTTATCTGCAGCAAAAAGTCCTCTTCCTTTTCTCTCCATGGTCCAAAATCCAGACGTGCCTGTATAAATCTGGCATTGAAGCTGCGCAAAGGCTGATCGTAAGCCACCATTTCATTTCCATTACCATCAACAAGACGAAACGACACATTGGTTATAATATCGCGCAAGTCACTTGGCGCAACAGGAAGCTGCGGTTCCATCTTAGGTTCACTCATAAGCGCACTGCGATAGGCTTTGATAAAATCATCATGAACATTTTGGAATTGCGAGAAATATTTGTGGAACACAGCTGTGAAATCCTCAGTTTTTGCAGCATATACCTGAATGGCGATATATACCTTTTTCTCATCAACGGTCAATTTCACAGCCTTATGTTTACGGTTCACCTCATTTGCAGCAATGGCAGCTGGTCTGCGCTTATATGCGTCGTCACCACTACCAACCCTAAATGCTGTACGCTGGAAAGAATACAGTATTGGCGAATCCCCTTCTAATGCAATCCAATACAACACTCCACCACTACGGAAGCAGACGCTGTTATCAGAGGTGTCAATACTTGGTGAAAATTTCTGTTCATGCAAATATGCATACAATTTGCGCTGTGCACTCTCCTGAGCTGGTGTCAAATCACCAGCAAATGCCGATGTTGCAACAACAAACAGCATTAAAGAAATTAATTTTAATGTTCTCATAGATTCATATATTTTTTTAATGTTTATTTATCAAATCGAAACAACTCTTTCATGGTATTTATCATAGACATCTATCTGTATATCAATATAAGAAGGTGTGTCTGTCTTTTTTCTAAAATTAGGTATTAATTCACGGACTGCATTTATCATATCAGAAGTAATTTGTTCCGATACAAGCGAGTCGAAAACCAAAGAGACAACAATCCCGTCAACCTCAATGACAACAGACTCAAATATCACGTCATTCTCAAATTTTACAGGACATTCCTTAGCCATCTGCGCCCACACTGCACGCCAGTTTGATGTTACAGCATTATTCTGTCTCCCCACTCCATGTACGTTCCATTTACCGTTTTCCTTTACAGCCGTGGCAATTTTTCTATTCAACGCGTCATACAAATCACATCTGTACTCCGTTCCTGCACGATAGCTATAAACCTCTTTATGCCATCCGTTTGACATATTGACAGGTTTATTCCTTACATCATAATATGAAACTTCAGTACGTTGATTTTGGTTATTATACTTATATCTCACAATACTATACCCATCAGTACACAAAATTCTATTACCGTTTGTGGAATAAAACTCCATACATGACAGCAAACGCATGTCATTATATTCATATACCACTTTGTGATATTTCAGGAATGTATCAACGGTAGATTTGCCTTCCATGTTGAAATATGCCTCAGACGAGCACAGACCAGCATTATTATATGTAAATTGTTTCTCACACCATCCATGATTGCCATTTATTTTTTTTCCATAACCGTCATAACAAATAAGCTTCGTCACATTTCCACATTTGTCATATTCCAATCTGCCCTCAGCCGCATAATTCTTTGCAACAACAGGCTTTCCGTTACTGCCAAAGGATATTTGATGATTAATCTTATTTGCAACCTTGTCATACTGATTGAAATACTTATGCACATTAGAATCATCAGTACCACGAGAACCGCTTTGAGTGAAATATGTCGCCGACACCATATTTCCACGCTCGTCATACTCACGTTTGATTACGGCATAATTTTGTCCGTTGAGATTCTTCAGTATACCCTTTGTGTCATAATATTCCATCTGAACACACAAATTGCTTGTTGTATATCTCATCAAGACCTTATGATACCCATCTTTACACAAAGCAGCGACGCCACTGGTTGTCCAATAAGAACGCTCAGTCACATTATCGCGGTCATCATATTTCATACGTTGCTCAAGTGTTCCTGAAGCCAAACGTCCGTTTGTTCCAAGAAGTTTCTCGCTCACAATATTTCCACGTTGGTCGAAATCCCATTCATAACATGCAACACCATTAACCGGCATTAGCTTTCCATCAGTGTTTTTGTACTGCATTGAGATACAATTGCCCTGAATGTCATACATATATTCTACACGCGAACAATACGAATTAAGAACACACGGTTTTTTCAGAGCATTCAAAAAATATCGTGCTGACTCATTGCCATTATCGTCATATTCATAACAAACCACAGCCACTCCCTCATCCGTAACAGACAGATTGCCTTTGGCATCATAATATGACACTCTGGTATAGTTACCGCGTGCATCATATTCTCTTGTGTAATATCCAACATGTTTATCAGGCAACGTAAAACACTGTTGTGATGCATCCATAAATGCGACACGAGAGATACGCCCCTGCTCATTATACGTCATTTCCATTCCTGCATATCCATATTTTACGGGTGCATACAGCTTGCCATGTTTGTCAAGATAGTACATGGAAAGCATATTGCCTATTGAGTCATAAGTATATTGAGTATGGGCGGCAATAGCAGCATCTATCAATTCTTTTGATGCATTGAGCATCTTTACGTCAACAACATTCCCATGGTTGTCATTGACAAACTCCTGCTGAGCATACGAAACATCTTCATCTGTATCATTATAGAAAGCCGCCCTACCCTGATTATCAATAAACGAACGTTGCGACAGATATCCATTTTCGTCATACTCACACAAAAAACCGCAAACGCCATGAACATACGTAAGTTTGTTGTCCATTCCCAAATATTGAATTTTCTTACGAAAACCGTCATTGTCATATTCAGAAACAACACCGGCAAACGGATCATCCTTCCTAATCATCAACTGCCCGTTAATGTCGGTATACTTCTCCGAAATACAGTTTCCCCACTCATCATAAGTATACAATACTATCGGACAGTTGTTGCCGTCGCTGCTCGGCTTACCGTCAACCGTCAAATATTCGACTTTTGCAAGATTGTCTTCATCATCATATACATATTTTCTTACCCCAAGCCCAAACTGAGTGGCTTTGGGTTTTCCATCTTTTCCAAGATTGTGCTCTTCTATCACACGTCCATTATCATCAACAACAAAACTTTTTCCAAAAATCCCCTGTCCATCAGGAACACGCACATTGCCAAAACCGGCATATTCAACTTTAACAAGATATCCGTCATCATTATAGTCTAAAATGTATTTTGATATCTTTCCCTTGCCGGCAAGTGAATTGTCAAAAGCACTTTGGAAAAGACTGACTTGCGCGTTAAGCGTCATTTCTGTGCCAAGTTCATCATCAAGCTTAAATGTGCAAGTTTTAAAATTACTATCATAATCTTTCACATACAAAACCTTACCGCTACGGTCCTTCACTTTTATAGCATCAACTCTACCACTCCCCTCCGTATACGACAAAGTCATATCCACAATACGGTCCTTATGCTCTGAATCTGCATGATCTAAAAGATTGCCCTTACTATTGATATACGATACACGGCGAAGTTTATAGCGAGAATATTCAAAACGGTATGTCCCCGATCTATGCTCCATCTCATTACTACTAAGACTGCCTATCCCCTGCGGAACACCCCATACCTCAACATAATCCTTATAATACTCTACCTTTGTACGGAAATAGTCCCAAACAAATCCCCCAACGAGTAACAATATCAAAGCAGCTGCAGCTCCTCCATACATCAAAGGACGTGGTATAGGGTCGGGAGCAAGAGCTTTCTTGACAGCTTCCTTCATTTCCTGACACGACTGATAACGCAATTCCGGACTTTTTTGAGTTGCCTTGTCCACCACCAACTGTATAGAGTCAGAAATATACGGATAATACTCTGCCATACGGGGAACAACTTCGGTAACGACCTTGCGTTTTATTTCCTGTGCTGTGAGTGTTGTAGAATCGTAAGGAGCACGCCCTGTCAACATATTGTGGATAAGCACACCTATAGAGTAAATGTCCGAACGGGCATCAATATTCCTACCATATATTTGTTCCGGACTCATATATGTGGGAGTGCCCATTCTGTACTTACTATCAGTAACATTCGACTCCGACATAATCTGGGCTATACCAAAATCCATAATTTTGATATGTCCGTCTTCCTGAATAATAATGTTTGACGGCTTTATATCACGATGGACTATACCTTTAGAATGGGCATAGGAAAAAGCATCAAGAATCTCGCAAATCAATGGATAAGCCTTTTTCTCGACTATCAGTCCATTTTTTTTCTTTATGAAGTCTTCAAGAGTAATACCCTTCACATATTCCATTATAAGAAAAACGCCGTCTGGAGTCTCAACATAATTAAGGAATTTCACAATGCCAGGATGGTTAAGCGAACAAAGAAGTTCCGCCTCCTGTTTAAAACGTGCACACAATACTGTATTGCGAGCCACCTCCGGCTTAATGACCTTTATTGCCACCTGCTGGTCTATGTTTGTGTTTACGGCAAGGAAAACGCTGCCCATGCCGCCAGTACCCAAATGGCGTACCACTCTGTAATTAAGAATATCTGTGGGTATCATTTTTTCAATTTGTTGTCAAACAAACCAATTAATAGTCAATTTAAAGAAACGGCATTACATTATATACAATAATTGCAATAACTCCAATTATAGCTGCACCAAGCCCCATATATCTATGTTGCTGCTTATACTTGTAGAATTTCTCACCTGTCACCATCTCAACCTTTCCCATATATACCATAAGTCCAAAGGCAATTCCTAAAAGACCTCCAAGTAACGCAAATATATATGAGACGATGAGCCATCCCGTAGCATCTTTTTCCTTATAAACGAATGCAGGCTGTTCCTGTTTCATACCTCCACTCCCTGGATTTTCAGCCACTTGTATTGCCTGCACACGCTTATCCATTTCAGCGACAACCTTTTCCCAATCAAGATGTCCGTCCTTCACGCCTGCAAGATAAATTTCCGGAACCTTTCCATTTGCAGGAATGTTGACCGATTGCTTGTTTACCTTCTTTCCGTCAATAATAGTACCGTTTGCACTACAATCAGTAAACACATAAAATTTACCGCCTGTAAACTCACGTATCTCTATGTCTGCGTGATGACGGCTTATTTTCTGTTCTGAATCCTCAAGAATTATATCACACATCTCACGTCCTACAGAAATTGAGACCTGAGCCTTTTGTGCACCCGAATAACTTATTTGCGTTCCGTTACGCAACGCCGCCATAAATTCATAACAGCTTTGGTAGCGGTGCATCATATTCTTATCGGTTGCCTTGTCAAGAACCTTCTGTAAAACATCCGATAATCCACTTTTGTATTTTGACAGTCTTGGGAATTTATTGGTGAGTATGGCGTTCTTTGTCTCAAACTCACTTGCAAGCGTGTTGAACGCATGATGTCCGGTAAGCATATAAAAGAACACACACCCAAGAGAATATATGTCTGAACGCGAATTGATTGAAAATCCGTCAGCCTGTTCCGGGCTCATATATCCACTGGTGCCAATAATACTGCCAACAATGGTTCCTGCTCCATTGTCCATATCCTTAGCCACTCCAAAATCAAGCAAGCAGACATTACCGTCAGGACGAATCATAATGTTTGAGGGTTTTATGTCGCGATGCACAATATGAGCGTTATGCACACACTGCATGGCATCGAGAATCTTCAGCATATATTCAACAGCCTGCTGTTCCGGCATAGGTTCCGGAGTACCATTACGCATAATATATTGCTCTATATTGACACCCTCAACAAACTCCATCACTATATAATAGCAATGTGTGCCCGGATCGCGGAATGCAGAATATAGACGAACAATGGAAGGATGGTCAATTTTCACAAGAAACTCAACTTCTTTCTCTATCCTGCTGACTATTGTCAAGTCGTTTGCGAACTCCGGCAGAATTTCTTTTATGGCCACGACATGCCCTTGGCTGTCGTGACCACGAAAAATCTGCCCCATACCTCCACGAGCCAACGGCTTGTCTTCTACTGTATAATTTGCTATCTGTCTCATGGAATTGAATTATAACACAGGTTTATTACCAGTACCTTCAGGTTCCTTTCCTTTGGGGGTCTTATCTTTTTCTAAATTTTCGAACTTTAATTCCAAATCTTTTGAGCCTTTACTTTTTCCAGGAACATCCAGTTCCGAATCATCTTTTGGTTGAATTCCCTTTTTATCCAAGTTTGGCGGAATTTCTGTATTATTTTTGGTTTTAGACTTTGCCTTTTCCTGAGTTTTTGCTTTTTTCTCCACAACCACTGTCTTTGTCTCCTTTTCCACAGTAGTTGTCTTTACAGCGGGAGTTTTTCCTTTTACAGTTTTTACTGGTCTTGGTTGAATTGTTGGTGTTTCCTTTTGTTTGGAATTATCCCAATACCAATACACTCCTCCACCAATTATCAAGAGCAAAAGGCATACGATAAAGGAATAAAGCATTGTTTGGCTTTTATTACCACTTTTCTTTCCCCCATACGTTACAGCAGGATTACCAGCCCTGCCAGCCACAGAAGCATTTGCAGGGAACTCAACCAGCTGAACTGTGATATTATCAAGTCCTCCAGCCTCATTTGCCTGTCTTATAAGCGACTGTGCACGTTCCTGTAACGACAATTCGTGACGTATTACCGTTTTCAGAATGGCGTTATTGCTTATCATCCCGCTTAACCCATCGGAACAAAGCAAGAATACACTGTTTGGCTCTGGAGTTATAGGCAAAGTACCTATCACAGGAGGTGTCATTCCCTCAACACCAAGTGCATTGGTTATCTGATTTTTGTCCTGATGATGTTCAGCGGCCTCAGCCGACAATTGTCCAGCATCCACAAGGGTCTGCACATACGACTGATCCTTGGTTAACTGACGTATCATGTGATTGGCAATATAATAGATACGACTGTCACCAACAGAGCCATAATACACCATACCATCCTTTATTATGAGCATAACGCATGTGGCACCCATTCCACTGTATCCGGCATTTTGCGAAGCTTTATGCAGGATAGCCTGATTGGCAGCCACTATAGAACGGTTTATAGCCTCCTCTGGAGTATTGAAAGTATTATCGGTCAAAATATCCTGAATGACAGCCACAGCTAACTGCGATGCCACATCACCGGCATTCTGACCTCCCATACCGTCACATACAGCAACAACCCTACCGTTTGGTGAGTCAAAGACCACCATGCTGTCTTCGTTGACATCACGCACCTTACCTGGATGGGTACAATTGGCAATAATATAATTCTCCATGATATTATTAAACTTGTGGAATTGAAATAAAAATAAACACAGTACCGCCTAAACGGATGATATCATAATTCTGCAGCTCACCCTCGTCAGAAAGCTCTTTGTTGACAAAAGTACCATTGCTTGACTGCTCATCACGATACTTAAACTTATTGTCAACATTGCGATACAAAATTGACATGTGCCGCCCTGACATCTGGTTGTCCTCAGGAACAGAAATGTCGCAAGAAGAATCACGTCCAACAAAATTCTTTCCTTCGTAAATGTTATAAGAGCGCCCTAATGGATTACGATTATAAGTTACAAGAAATCCTACAAGCTTGCGGCCTTTTGCCGTAGCCACACCAGCTGGCTGACGTATAACCGTTCCTCCTCCAACAGGACCATGGAACTGCTGCTGGTTTGGACGAACCTGTGTCTCACCTACAGCATCCACCGGTTCTGCTGCAGCTCCTCCAGACATAGGCTGCGGCGCACCACCCAGAGGGGGAGAAACTCTTGTTCCTCCCACCTCAGGACCTTGCGGATATGGAGGATTCCCAAAAACAGGGTCAGCCACTCCACCTTTTGGACACAAGGGACATTCATCCCCGTATATACTCGAATCATATATATGTCCGTTCGGACAAACTTTCTTTGGCATATCTTTATTTTTTTATTTTTATCCCATAAATTCTTCTGCACCCATCATAGAGTCGTATGAGTCACTGTCATCTGTCTCTGCAACATCTATGTCCTCACCGTCATATTTATCATCATACGATGATTCCTGAGCCAAACCGTCTTCCATGTCTGCACTATACACGTCATCGCCCTCGTCATAAGAGTCGTTCTCTGCAAGATAGTTGTCGTTTCCGTCATAAGCATCAGGATTATAATCAGGGTTGTTCTCTGCGAAATCGTCATGATACGACTCACCGGTCTTCTCATCTTCAAAGTTATTGTGAATCATACCATTGTTTTGAGCCACTTCATTACCCGGCTCATCCACTGTATAAATATAGTCTGGGGCAGTATGATCATAATTGTTGGTGACTCTTGCAGTCTCATGTCCCATGTGTACATGATCTGTAGGTTCATAAGTGGCTACCAATTCGTCATTCTCAAACTCGCCATTATTGTTCATGTCAATAAAGAGTCCGTCAGCATGCTCGTCTCCGTCAACATCCACAAGGGCGAATTTGTGTCCTTCAACAGTTCCATACTCAACAGAGCCTGTCTTTTCGCCATCCTCATAATAGTTTTTGGTCTCATCCCATGTCACATTACTTTCTTCGGCCTCTTCCTCTGCCGCAGGCTTCTCCACATACACATATTGTGTTGTGGTTTGTGTCTCATGAGTTTCCTCCACAGGCTGATAGTTTTCTGCTACCTCAGCACCATTCACCACATCATCAACAGTCAAAGCCTCGTCCGCTGGATTTGGGTCAGGACTTGCAGCATGAGCGGCTACACCTGCTATGGCTGCTCCACCAACAAGAACTGCAGCTCCTGCAGCCACACGCTTTGCAGTATTACTCTTCTGCACTGCCATGTTCTCATAATCCTCAACACTCATTCCTGGGTTTGTTCCATTTGTATTCATAATCTAATGTTTTAAAAATTATTATTAATATTTGCTTTTATTGGTAAAGACCCTTATATTTTCTAATTCTTACACTATTGAATATTTTTTCTTAAATTTATTTCGTGATTTTTATAATATATGCTTCCGTATCAGTATCATTCACTAACGCATAATATCCTGGTGACAGATATGTGAACGAAAGGCAGAGCACCCCATCAGCCACATCCATTGCCGACGGATTAAATGCATTACTGACTCTTGTTGCATCTGTATATCCATAGGTAGATTTTCCATTTGACAAATCCACCTTGTCAAGAGCCACAAGTTTCCATGAACCGGACAATTTTGTTCCAGGCGATTTAAATGTTATCACAATACCCTCAGGAAACGGATATACTTTTTTATCTACAAAAGCCACGCTTCCATTATCTTTTACTGTTTTTGCCTTTGAAATATGAAATTCATTTACATACACATTACCTGAATAATAAGTATTAGGTACTTCTGTAGGATACGTTGTTCTGTATTCCATTACATCGGCAGTGAGAATTTTTTCGGTTTTCCCATTTTTAAGCAACAAATTCAAATATTGGTCCTTAGCTTTCTTCCCGTAATTCTGGAATACTATAATCCCCTCTTTTGCCTGTCCCTTTTTCAGTATTACAGTGTTCACATAGCCAGCCTGTTCATACAAGCCTAAAGCACTGTTGCGTGCCACTTTGCGGGTTGAGCGTATATTCCCTGCCTTAATCTCCATCAAAGAAGTTGTAGTCTTTATTGTCAGGCGGTTTCCAGGCAACTGTGATACTATCGTCCCGCGATATTTTTTACCAGACAATGTGACGATCTCATCGTCAAGTCCTGAGACATCACTTGCCTTGGGTGCTGTTTTCTCAATCTTATCCACATCGTTCCATTTCACTTTATACTGTTCCTGCATCACCTGCACATAACAAGTTTTCGGGGCCACATCACGAACTGTCTTAACCACATCAGTATATGTGTTGTCTTTTGTCGTGACAGTTGTCATCGTTAGATAACGCCCGTTAGCATTTCCCGTCAGGGCATTATGTTCCAAAGCCCAACGTTTCCATTCACGTCCGAGATTCTCATACTTCACTTTCTTCTGTTTTTGACTCAATATTCTTGCCTCCTCTATTATAAAAGTGGCATTGTCGGCAGCAATGGTAACATCCCGCCCGGGACGCTGAACAATAATTCTACCGGTAATCTTCGACCCATTTTTCAACACTATTGTTGTTTTCTGCTCCGCTTTTGCGGAAAACGCAAATACCATGATTAATAGTATTAACGTAAAAAATCGATTATTTTCTATCGTCATTATCTTTTAAATTATAGTTTCTCTATGCTCTATTACCAATACAATAACTGTAATAACCTTTCAGACCCTATTGCAACTTTAATAAATTTTGCTTTGCCTGTTCATATCCTTGTGCTGCCGCTTTACGATACCATACTTTCGCTGTCGATATGTTTTTTGCAACACCTTGACCATTTTCATAGCAAACACCAAGATTATATTGAGCAAGTGAATATCCTTGCGCTGCCGATTTTTTCCACAATTCAACAGCCTTTGTATAGCTTTTAGCAACGCCATTACCAAAATAATATAAACAGCCTAAATTATATTGGGCAACAGCATATCCTTGTTCTGCAGATAATATGTAAAGTTCCATTGCTTTCGCATAGTTTTTTGCAACACCTTGCCCGTTTTCATAGCAAGCACCAAGATTGCATTGAGCTTTTTCATCCCCCTGCTCTACAGCTTTCATGTACCATTCCACAGCCTTTACATAACTTACTTCAACACCTTGACCATGTTCATAACAAACGCCAAGATTGTATTGGGCAAGTGAATATCCTTGCGCTGCCGATTTCATATACCATTCCACAGCCTTCGTATAGCTTTTAGCAACGCCATTACCAAAATAATATAAACAGCCTAAATTGTATTGAGCAATGACATGGTCCTGTTCTGCAGCTTGTAAGAAAAGTTCCATTGCTTTTGCATAGTTTTTGGTGACACCTCGCCCACTAAAATAACAAGTGCCAAGATTGCATTGAGCATCATCATCTCCTTGCTCTGCCGCTTTCGTGTACCATTCCACAGCCTTTACATAGTTTTTTGCAACACCTTTACCATTTTCATAGCAAACCCCGAGACCGTTTTGAGCAACAGAATTTCCTTGCTCCGCTGCTTTCATGTACCATTCCACAGCCTTTACATAATTTACTTCAACACCTCTACCTTCTTCATAACAAGCTCCGAGCATTGTTTGTGCTTCGGGAACTCCCATATCCGCACCCTGGGAAAACCACTCTACAGCCTTAGCATCACTTAGAGTTACACCTGCCCCTTTAATAGAGCCTAAATAACACAAACCAACCTTTAATATTGCTTCTGTATCTCCCGCTTGTGCTTCAACTAAGGCTTTCTGAAAATCCACTTCATCTTCATTCTGCGCTATACACATCATGGATAAGCAGGGGTACAACAGAAAAGCAATTGTTAACATAATAACTTTAATGTTTTTTCTTTCCATAATTCTCGATATTTTGGTTATTATCCATTTATAGCTATTACTTTGATTCCGATACGACATTACGAACACTGGTATAAAATTATCCGTCATTTCATATATAATTTACTGGTATGACCTCCTGACTGTATGATATTCACACCATGTCTCATACGCTTGTTGGCAACACCATTAATACCATAGTATTTCACGTTGTCTTTATTTATTTCCTTCAAATCTACAATACCTGTCTCTGGTATATATTCAACCGACTTGTTATCGCTCCATTCCGACATAATACCGTTTACAACCGACCGAACATGATAATTAGTTCTGCCTTTTTGAGTCAGCCATTTCATTTGTTGACTTGTTCCATATACAGGATTTACTGTTTCAGTCTTTCTTACGGGAAAGAAAATATTTGTAAAGTCTATTGATGTTTGTTCAATTATATAATAGTCAGCATCTTCCACAGATTCCCAATTAGCGGTATAACCTTCTTGCGTAATTTCTGTGGCATCACTTATTATAGGTGCAGGAACATCATTATTAAAAATAACATCAAACGAGATTATTCCGTCTTCATTCTCTGTAATATTTCCTATCGCCCTATTCATATTGTAAGTGCCGTCGGTATTTCTGTTAAACAGTTTGCCTCCTGATGACGCATGTGATTCATTGGTCAACCATGTAACATTCGCCATTCCCGGAAATAAATCACCAGCAAAATCATTGTAAGTTCTGCCATAGCTATTATCTGCAACAATCGGACTCATTCTCTGATGCTTGCTATTTGGATTCACTTTATTAGACATCCATGCATTAACGTCATAATCTATATGAGTTATCAAAAGCCCATGTAATCCTTCATATTCATCTACATATTTAAACCATTTGGTTGGTTGTCTATTCTCAAGTGTAAAAAATTCATTTTCGTTGCCTTCATTAACAATCTTATATGCGACAGGATAGTCATCCAGACTCAGCAAAGATGCTATATGCTGAGAAGTATTTACTTCATTAAATGTTAACCATCCTGCAAACCATCGTTCAAAAGCAGAATAACCGCATGGTATCTCGCCTACACCACAAGGTCCATTATAGCTACCACTATTCATAACATCCCAATAACTCATACCAAAAGCCCCCGAATAATCAGTGTCATAAAGATCGGGAAGTCCCAAACAGTGACTAAACTCATGGCAAGCACATCCTATCCCCATCAATATATTTTTTCCAACACCATTCCCATATAATTCATTTGAACATGCATACTGGCTAATTCTTACTCCATCGAGTTCAATATTCTCGGACAAATATGATTCATGAGGCCATATCGTATTTGATGCTCCTCCTGTAGCCTGTCCAGATCCAGCATATACTAAAAACACTTGATCAACGATGCCATCATTATCCCAATCATAATCACCAAAATCCACAAAATTATCTGCCAGTTTACACGCTTCAGTTACCATTTCCCGAACATGCACATCAATTGCTGTTTCTGAATAATCACTGCCATAATAACCATAATTACGACTAACCGTCACAGGACCTACAACATCAAACGTCAGATTAAATTTACCATAACTTTGATCAAAGAAATAATCATGTACAGACCCAATACACCCATTACCAGTATACTCCTTCTCGTTAAACATCCGATTATAATCATCATGTGCTGTTTCAGAAGACATGGCCAAATTAGCAAAATTCACCAAAATAACCAATCCCTTCTTATCCCCAATAAACGCCATAGGGACTCCTAATGAATGATTCTTCATATTCATTCTCTTCACATTCACCTTCTTTATTATTGAATTACGTTTCTGATGAAGTTTATCGACAATACAACTGTCTGTTTTTGCTTTCAACCGTTCTGTTACAAATTCGATTTCTTGCTTTCCTCTTAAATCAGGGTTATGTGCCAATACATCAGACGCACACAACCTTCCATCATGCATTATTGCATAACTATACCCCTCATCCTCTTTTCCCCAAAGGACACAACCATCCATACTTAATACATAATGTGCAAATTCATCGCCTACCACACATATTGATAGAACAGTGCCATCTGGCTGTACTATATTCCTAAAAACACCATCTGCAGGAATTGCAATAACTTTTAAAATAGTGATAATCAGAAAAATAAATAAAAAGAAAAGTTTATTCATAATTTTAAAGTCATGAAAGATGGCAAGAATAAAGTTCGTTTATCCTTGCCACCAAACAAATTGCACTATTTTACATACTTCATTTTTTCTGTCATATTTAGCATAACCTTCTGGGGAGCAGAATGCATATATCCTATAGATGACATTCCTTTATTTACTCTTTTCGCAGGGGAAATCAAGCCATTGTTTTCAGACTTTTGTATACGAGATTTCGGAAGATTTATAATACGTGAATCTTTAGAATTTGATTTCTCGTTATAATATAAATATATACCACTTTCATCATGATATATACCGACAATTGTAGATGAATTATGGAATTCACTCCAACTTTCATCTTCAGAATCAGTTACATAACCTTGTTTTAGTAGTTCATTCTTGACATCACTATAGTTTAAATTGTTCATAACAGCTACGTATACAGATGTCAATCCTGTAGTAGCAGTATTAAAATAATATGTATAATAGATATCCTTGTTATTAACATCAGCATATTCCATATAATATAACGATGAATATGTTGAATATGTTATATCTTCCAATAACGTCATATTTCTCATATAGTTTTTCACAGCAGATACAGTGCCAACGTTCCAATCTGTATAAGGCGCTGTAAATTTTTTACTATTAGTAACGAGAGCTTTTAAGACATCATCCCAATCCTTTTCCCAATCACTAAGGCCATCACGGTCTCCAAAATAGGATGCAACATAGGAATTTTCATTCTCCTCATATAAATAATAGCATCCTGCTTCGTATGTTTTTCCATCTTCAAGGTCTGCCTTATTTACTTTCCATGTTATATATTCCTCATCATCATTTTCAGCAGTCTGTGCTACAGGTTTCCATTCAATAGAAGATTCCAACACATAAACTGGCCAATAATAGTCAGATGAATTTTCTGTATCAGCACGTAATCTAATATTTACATAACCTCTTTTCGTCAAATCTTCATAAAATCGACTTTTTCTTGGAAGCTGCGGATTTAAGAAATAATAGTCAAGAGCGTCATTCGTACCTATACCCCATTTTACATACGGAGAATGTTCATAGTTAGATGGATGAACATTAATAAGCGAACCTATTGCCTTTGGGGTCACATAAAGTGACATATCAGATGAAACACTTATATCATTGGAATATACACCAATAACAGCAGATGAACCTATTTTATAATATTTTTGAGAAAGCTTAATTTTAGTAATATCCTCAATATCATTAATCTCAAAGAAATTTGGCTCGTAGCCATTATCTGGGTTAACCAATGTTTCAATTGTCAGAATTGTATAATTACCTTCTTCCACTTCCTCAAATTCCATATTTAGAATATTATAGTTATTCACATAATCAAACTTTGATGTTACCAACTTACCAGATGTATCATAAATAAACGTATTTATTCCTATAACATATGATCCATCACGTAAGAAATCTGTTTTAATTTTATCTGTTATCCCAAATTCATCATACATTCCTTGTGTTGCAACATTCAAAGACACTTTATATCTGGCTTTTTCTTTTACTATCTCTATATCATCATTCTCACATGAGCTTACAAATCCCACAAATGCGAGAAGCATAAACAATATTTTTTTCATTGTATTGACAAATTAAATTAATTAAACATCATTATTTTTTTGTTCCAATGCACTTAAAGAGATAACCTACGGAAATCTCGGCTGAGCTGATCTTACCAGGGAAGTTACCTGCCAACTCACTTGTGCCAAGATAATAGCGGGCATTAAGATAGAAACCGTCATTGGCAGAATTTCTGTTGAAACGATAACCAAGACCTACGGTTGCCTTGATATCGAAGCCCTTCAAATCGCCGGTCTTATAATTTACAAGATTATAGTTTAAATTCTCTGGACTTGCCGACATTGTTCCCGCAAAAGTAGGTCCTACCTCCACATACAGGTTCTTCAACTGCTTACTGTTGTAACATGGATAGAACTGAAGCATAACCGGCACCTCGAAATATCCAAGTTTCAGGTCTTCGTCAGCAAGCGTTTTTACAGAAAGGCTTTTGTAATTCAATTCTATGCCAATACCAAACACCCCCTGGCCATCAAGAGCACGGCCACGTGAGTCCTTTCCTCCAAAACGAAGATTGGCTGCAAGACCTCCACCGAATGCCATACCACTGCCGTCATAGATTTTAAGGTCATCACTCTCTGACATGGTAGAGACACCAGCCCCTGCACGCAGACCGACAGAGAACTCATAGTTATAATTCTTTGTCGTCACATTGATTCTCTTTCCACTTTTCTGCACTGTTTGAGTGTTTGTGCCTGACTGCTGACTGAAACCATCATCGTTTCCGTCAATCTGAGCATTCGCATTAACAACAAATGCTCCAAGAAGCCAAATTAAAATTTGTTTTTTCATACTAAAAAATTTAATTAATATTTTGATTATTACAATTTCATGGTATTATCTTAGAAAGGTCTAAGTTCCAGACCGCTGCGTCTTGCAGATGCACCCTCACTCGTGGAAACAGAGCACCAACCAGCCAACTCAACCTTCTTGACATGAAATATACTTGTAACAGACTTACTGCCATTAGCAGGAATAGTAACAGTTATAGACTTATTGTCAAACTGGGATTTTGCACCACCACCAGTAAAAGAGATACTGGTTGTGACAGCCACCGATGACGGATTTTTAATGGTTGCCGTAACAAAACAGCGGTCATTAGCATCGGCGTCTGCATTGTTCACCCGGATACTTGCCGATAATTTGGCACGCTGTACAAAACTATACATTTCCTCTCCCTGCCACAACTGTATGTCATTGCTCCTCACCTCTATATTAAAGGTCTTGTTCTCACGTGATGCCGCCGCTCTTGGCTTATATGAAAAACTGTATCTGTCATTGCCTTTTCTGTTGGCAACAATACGTGTACCATTATCCTGATCTTTCAGAATAACAGAAATGTCCTGTCCGCGCCACTTTTGAGGAATAATAAGCTGGAATTCACAAACACAATTCTTGCCCGCAGAAAAAATGTGACGCTGATTTTCAACATGAGTGTAAAAAGTAGATTTGTCATCAACAACATGAAGAAGACCGTACTTCCCATCAACCATAGCTATAGCCACACCAGCAGAGAATGGATTCACCAAATCATACTGAAAAGGTGTAAGCAACTTTCCCGATTCCGACATGTAAGTCCACCTGCCATTACGCTCTTCAGGTATCCACTGCTTTACATAAAATGCATCATACTCAGAATATTCTACTTTTTCACCCAAACCTGTATCTACCCGATAAAGATAGTCGACAACAAGATCGCGTGATGGTATCTTCTGTGTACGGCCGTCATCTGTCAGGACAAAAAACACACCATCCTCATCCCACAGATATGCCTTACCATTATAAAAATTTGTACCACCGTATGGAGTTCCGCCATTCTTCAATCTTGGAAGGATGGGTTCTCCTGAGGTATTTATCCAGTGAAACGTATCACCGGAGCCAACAGCGGCAAACCCTTCACTGAAAGGATGCACCTCATCAGAAGTGAAGGCAAATGCCGGCTGACATTTATCATCTAAATATCCATAATGCCCATTGTCGTCGCGCACCGTGAGCAATCCTTCAGAATAAAACATATAGTCTGGTAACAAATAATATGTTCCATCTGCATAATTCACAGTTCCAGCTTCTGACAAAACACCCATAACCTGCCATCCATTTGAAGTGCGGTTTACAAATATTGTCCGCCCCTCATAAAATAAGTTTATGGCATCGTAGCTCACTGGGACAATCACATTACCATCAGCACCTATTATACCCACTTTCCCATCAAGGGTGACCTTGTACATCCGTGGACCAAAATATTTTATATCCGAATATTGTGGAGTGACAAGCCAATCTGCCGTTTGTGCTATAACTGTAGTGCAGACACAAACAATAAATCCTATCAAAAAAGCTATTCTTTTCATTTATCTACTTTATTTAATTAACTATAGGCATATTTTTCTCTGACGAGAGATTTTCTTTTTTTAAATCAATGTTCTCATCCTTTACTTTCTCCATGCCCTCTTTTATAACTGTATTTTTCTTCTTTTTTGCTTTTGTTCGTACTTTTACCCGTTTGGGATGAACCTTTGCCTTATTTTCTAAGTCAATACTAACCTCTGTAGGAGCAACCTTTTGGGTCGAATCAGCATTCCAATTATCCTGCTGTGTTGAGTTTATCGACTCTTGTATTAACAACTCTGGGGTTTCTTCCTTTTGTGACCTATTGTAGAAATACCAACCGCCAACTCCTATTACAGCAAGCAACAATACTACTGCAACATAAGGAATAGCCTTGCGCACAGTAACATTGGGAAGCTTTATCATATCCCAATCAAGTATCCAGCCCTCACCAAACCTTATTTCATCTTTTCTCGTAACAGGCATGGATGTTCCCTTCAACATACGGTTGCCATTGATAAACGTACCGTTACTGCTGGTGTCGCTTATGCGCATCTTGCCAAGAAAACTAAATGTAATAACAGCATGATGACGACTGACATTGTCTGTTTCATCAGGAATTACCACATCGCAATCCACACCACGACCTATTATGATTCTCTTCATAGTGAAACGTTTTTATACCGATTTGTTCTTTTTCGCACACAAATTCTTTATATTCCGACATTGCCTCACCATAGCATCCTTTGCACGATGCCAACAGCTGTACTGATACTCGGAGTCTTTCTTCATATCCACTACTATTGCCGTAAGATTGTCATGATCTCCACCTCTTTCATATCCAATATAATTCACCCTCTCAGTTATTGTACATACAGCAGCATCTGCCGTTTTCTCCTCATCGAAGAATTTCATAATTACATGCTCAGGTTCTGAGTTCCATATTCCATCACAACAAAGGATAAATCGATCGCCTTGTTTAAAAGGGATCATCTCAACATCCATTTGCACCTGAGGGCGTATGCCAAGAGCACGGGTAATAACATTAGAGAAACATGATTGCCGTGCCTGCTCCTCAGTCATCAGATTCTGTGCCACCATCTCAAACACCCTCGAATGGTCAAATGTACGGAATACCTTACGTCCCTTGCGCAATTGATAGATACGGCTGTCACCAACATGGGTGAGATATGCGGCATAGGGAGTAACCACAAGCACTGTTGCTGTGGTTCCCATGCCCCGAAGCGGAGGGTCGTTCAAGGCACGCCTATATATGGCAGCATTAGCTGTCTCCACAGCAATACGTATAGCATCAACACTTACCTTATCCCTTATTAACTCTGCAAGCGACTGTACAATTTCTGTCACGGCAATACGGGAAGCTGTCTGTCCGCCATTCATTCCTCCCATTCCGTCACAAACAGTCATTATAACGTTCTGTCCATCAACAATCCCACTATATGAATCCTGATTCTCCTCACATCCTCCAATGCCAGAACGTCCGTAAGCATCACACAAATCCGTGGAAGCAATACACTTCATTTCCTCCAGTCCAACAGAAGACTTGTTCATAATATCGTCCATGGTAAAATTAGTATTTTCTCAATAAAGCCGAAATCTTATTTACATATACGGGATCATCCGCTTTCGTGGCATAATCATATGCCTTGTCAAGCAACTCCTTTGCATATCGCAGGTTTCTTTGTTCACCGCCGGTTAAGGCTGTCCCCTCATAATAATTACATGCCAAATCATAAAGAGCAGGATAAAATTCAGGTGATTGTTTTATGATATCTCCCAAAAGATTATGTGCTTTTACTGGATTCTGCTTTAGCTCTCCTGCCAAATTCGCCTGCATGGTAACAAACTCATCCGAGAGTGTAAAAGAACCAGAAGATACTGCATACAGACGGCTTAGTATATACATTGCATTTACATCTCCGTTGGCAGCCATTTTTTGCAGTTTCTCAAATCCCTGCTTCGCTTCACTTGGATTAAGCAGTTGTCTTTTTACAGCAGCAATATCCGACACCATTACATCTTCTTGAGCGGTGACAACGGTTTTCTCCTCCTTTGCATCATCAGGCAAAGACAAGAAATTGATACAAACAATCACAGCAATTATAATGGCTACAGCACCACATGTAATCAACGACACTTTTTTCAGGTCAAAATCATTTGCATTGCCTGACATATAATTATCAAGAGCAGCCCTAAATTCTGCAACCGACTGATAACGTTTTGTGCAATCCTTGTCAGTTGCCCGTGCTATGATATTGCGCAAACTCCTATTGCGTATCAGTTTTAGCGGCATCTTGTTGCGAAGATGTGCATTAAGTACAATATTCGACGGACCCTCAAAAGGCAAATGCCCCACAATAAGCTGGAAAAGCAATATTCCCACAGCATAGATGTCGGTTGGCTTATTCTGATTTTTCAAATCACCGATAATCAATTCAGGAGCGGCGTATTGTGGCTTTCCCATAAATTGCCCGGCTGTGGTAAGATTACGGTCATGCGTCTTGAGTCCATCAACCTTCTTGGCTATACCAAAATCTATAAGCTTTATCTTTCCGTCCTGTGTTACCATTATATTTGTAGGGTCAATGTCACGATGTATATAACCGGCATCATGAAGGGCCATAATACCAGATAATACTTTCTTTATTACTGTTACGGCAAACTGCTCCGGGTCACTATTATATATCTGATATAGAGATTGTGCATACGGAACAACGTTTCCCGTCTGATCCGTCACAACTCCTTGCATCAAATCAGAAAGAGAAACACCCGTGAGCAACTCACTGACAACATGATATCTCACGGCTGTTGCCCCATTTGGCATTGGAGTTTCAACAGCGAGAAATCCCATCATTTCTACAAGATTGTCATGCAGGATTCTGATATTAGCCTCGTTTTCCGCTCTCTGAATAACATTTGGAGGGAGTCCCGCAAACATAAATTTAATGGCTACATCACGTGTCTCATGTGTATAGATATTGATACGACGTCCACGAAAAACCTTTCCCATTCCTCCCTCGCCAAGGGGAGTGGAATGAGCATCAAATTCATAATAAACACCCTGTTGCTTTTCTTTTTCTCCCTGTAACTTAATTATTTCCATCTTATAATTGTATTATAATACTTAACCGATAACTGTACGGGACGAATTTGTCCCTGAAGACGTAGGCGAATAAAAAGAGCCCAGAAACTCTGCCCCCACATTGCTGTCGTTCTGTCCTGTATCATTTGATATATTACTTTCCTCAAATTCCGTTTCTTCCGACAAGCCCAAACATTCTGCATTGAATGTTTTTACAACAAACTTATAATGTTTTCCTATTGCAATGATATCATTCTCCTTAACATTCAATGTCTCATAACGGCCGTCAATTCCATTCACAGTCGTACCGTACATTGAATTATAATCTGTGATTGTAATTAACATTTGTCCTGGCTGATTTTCATCTTTACGTATATATAATATAGCATGTTCTGGTGACACCGTCATTTCTTGAAGACACACGTCACAAATGTCAGAGCGCCCCATTACGTTACGTCCAAGATACAAAGGGAACAATTCCCCCAACAAACCACGTGATATGGAAAACAGGACACCAACTACAATACGGTTTTGCAATGCAATTTGTCGCGGCTCTTTTTTTTCAGCAATTGATTGCTGTGCACCTATAACCGACGGCTGTATACTGACATTATCTTCCACTGGTACCTCAGGTGAGCCTGCAATACATGTACGCTTGGTGTCAAGATTTGTAGAACGGGTATACAAACCTCCAAAATCATCAGGATAGCCATAATCCTGATTTTCATTATTCCCATAATCTACTCCTGGAACAATTGTCTTATTCTGCGACATAGCAATACTTTTAATGTTATATTAAACGGAAAACCATTGTTGTCTCTCCCATCAGAATCTTATCACCGGACTTCAATATGTAACCTTTTCCAACCTGTATTGGTGCGCCATTGACATACACTGGATTTTCAGATCTTACCGAACTGATTTGATAAACAGGTTGCCCATTAGAACTGCCTGTCCGCATTTTTGCGTGAATACGGCTCATGGATATGTCTGGAGTTATTTTCACCTGTGCTGTTCCGTCAGAACTGTTTCTGCCTATAGTATATGGATTCCCACGCGGGAGTTCCTTTGCTCCATAATTTTTACCCCTATATGTGATTTGTATCACACCTTTAGGCTGTATCTGTAAATTAGGCACCAATCTTGTTTTTGCAGGATTGGCAAGACCTTCCACAACCCGTGTTGCATTATGTTGAGGTGGCATTACTACATTCGTTTTTGTATTCATTTCTGAATTGTTCTCAGCAACACTTCCCATAGATGAACCTAAATTTTCTGATTTAGGGAGGTCTGCCTTTGTAGATTCTGTGGTTGAAGACACTTCCTGACCGCTAATGACAACGCTGAACGGTGCAGTAAAAGAACACCGTGGACAACAGAAAGTAACGGGCGGACGACGCTGTAAGTCAAAACGTCTATTGCAGTTAGGACATTTTATTATCATAATTATATATTTTTTTATTTTACATACACTACCACCATACTATCATCAAACTTACCCCACATCTGTGGATGCTGCAGCCCCTCGGTATCACTTATAACTTTAGGATTGACATAATTGAACAGTTCACGAGCCGTGATTTTCTTATCGCCATTCCTGTCGGCAGCCCCACGAAAAGCCTGTAATACACGAGTGATAAAGAAAGAGTTCTTCATGTCATCTCGTTCCCACGACACCTCATTGGCACGACTGGACGTATACAGCATCACACTTGTTTTATTTGTCTTACTCTGTGGAGTTGAGCCATTCTTTGGCTTTTGTAGTGTCAAGCCTCCTGAATAACAAGCCATGACGAGCATAACCTTTCTACGTGCCTTTGCTGCATTCATTATGTTTTGTATCTCATTATAAGTTATAATGCTCGACATGTCCTTTGTCTCGTAAGTAGTCAATCCGCCACGTACTCCATGCCCACTAAAAACAAATATGATCTCATCTTTTGGAGTAGACTTGGAAAATTCCTTTTTTAGCACACTAAGAATATGATTGCGTGTTGCGTTTTCATTAAGCAACATAAAAACACTACTGCCATTATAGTCATGAAAAAAGTGCGACACGGCACGAGCGTCACCAAGCGAGCATGGCAAAGGTGGTGCTATCTGGGGATATTGATATTCACCGAGACCAACCGATACAACATAAGTCTTTTGAGCACATACTACCGATACATTCAGCGCAAACATCAATAATGCCAATAATCGCCACATTCTAAATCTTTTCATATTATACTTCATTTAATAGGGTATTATTTACCTGTATATTTACACATACAATTTCTGTTAGGGCATTTCCCCTCTGCCAAAATATTGTCATAAAGTTTCTGTCCAAAATGGTAGCCACACTTCGGACAACAATATTTTTTTCTGAAATAACGCTCATTTTGATCCTTACGGCGAATCAAATCCTTATTCATCACATCAACTATCAACCATGCAATACCAATAGCGATTACTGTTCCTAAAACCTTGATAATATTACCAACAACGGGATCACCTCCTAAATCTTCTGGCAGCAACATACTTAGGACAACACCAAAAATACCGCCAAGAGACATAGACATCATTCTCCACATCATGATATTCGATGTCTTTGCCTCTATTGACATTTTATTATGATTATAAGCTTCATAAACATTGCGCAGATTGCTTATATCTACAATCGTCTCTTTAGGTTTAGGCTTTGGTTGGGCTTTGGAAACAAAGAGGTCTTTTATTCTAAACGTGAATTCGGCACCTAAACGCACAATAGTCTCCATCCCCACCTGAACTTCTCCATTTATCCGTTGGAAAGTTCCGTTTTTTAATATATATGTTCCATTTGTAGAGCCATTATCACGCAAAGTCATTCTGCCTGTTCTGTCATCCTTTTGAAACACTGCATGGTGTCTGCTTATACTTGTTTCCGCCAAAGGGAAAGGCTGGTTTCCCTGTATACCAATATTAATTACCATATCAATAAAATTCTTTCTTTACTTAAATTAAATCATTATATTTTTTCCAAAAATGCATTCGGGATATATGCTGTAATTGCAGTGACAACACCGTCAATGACCACCCCCACACGTTGCTGACCGTGATAACGGGCGACCTTTCCGAAAACTCCTTTAAACTGACCCTCTATAATGCGAACTGACTGTCCTTCCTCAAACTTATGCACGTCATCTGGCACAAGTAGAATATCGGCAGATTCAGCGGCACAGATAATCTTTAGGCTCTCCATCTGGTTGCCGGGAACGATGAGAGGCTCCTTTACGATTTTGCTGCCTACATGGAAGTGGCGGTAGTAGAAGCGGAGGGGCTTGGTGGCATCATTGACATTGTTGTAGACAAAGGTTTTGACTTCATCGAAGGTGCCGTATGCAAAAAGGATGTTGGGAAGATAGGATTCCTTGACAGTGGTGCGTTTTCCATTGATCAGCTTAGTGACCGTTCTCTGGGGATAATAGGCTGTGCCCTTATTATTAATAATGTGTTCGTAAGCCTGCTTCTCCCTGCCGTATGTACATCGCAGGGCGTACCAGTGAGAGGTGCGGAGCGCCCGTCTTGCTTCCTGCAGTTCCTTTGGCAACGGCACACTTCTTGTGGTCACCCCTGTTTGTGAGTTCTCCGCCATAACAGGCTGCTGAACTTCGGGGAGGGCATCGGGGGTAAGTCCGGTGCTGGGAGGTCTTTCACCGCCTCCATGGGTGTCGACATTAGCAGATATGTTTTTAACGATATCCATATCGGTTAATTAACTTTATTCTAGACAGAACTCAGTTAGGTAGACACAAAAAAGCGCGAACCGTCCGCTGTCCGATCCACACTCTGAGGCCGTGAGAATTGCCCTATACTGCTGAACGAACAACAGTATAGCCCACGCCGATATGAATATAAACGTTTCCTGTGAAAGCCATCAGTGGCAGCTGTATGCATATAACAGCACACACTGACGCAATGGCTTAATAGAGGAGTTGAATATAATCACCCCGCAGACATCTACCGTTGCAAAGTTCGAGGCAGTAACATCTTTTGAAATTTCTCACGTTTCAGAGTGTCAGCTGAACCATGCGTCGCGTAAACGCCTTCAATATGTCTGGACTACACCCCACCCTACCGCTTCGTGCAAATTTACCAATCAATGGCTTCACCACACTATGCGCTCGGCGCAGGCTGCCTTAGATTTATACCATGAAAGAACACGTCTTACAGCGGTAACTATTCTTCAAGGCAATTATAGTCCGACTGCAAAGGTACGAATAAAAATTGATTTAAAAGAAAAAAACTTAAAATATTTTTAAATTTAGCCAATAAAATTTCAGGTTTCTGAAATTTTGCTTAATAAAAAAGAGGTATGTAAAAACCAATCTTCTACTTGTTTTTCATTTTTACACACCTTCTTTTTATTTATTGCTGATTTTCCCCACAGATGTAAATCCATTATTACACACAGCAACTCTGCTAAACAAACGAGATTTATAGTCATGCCTATAGCAAACACAAAAAGTCAAACGGGTTATTCGATTGCATGCGTTCCGTTGAAAAATCCGGATTCCAGTATCGTTTGAGTTTCAGCATAGTACGAATCTGTGCTGCTTTCTGTGCAACGGTTGAAGAGGATGTCCCGAAATGGTCAAATATATCTGACGAAGGAATATATGGTTCGAATGTTATGTCTGCGGACGGATTGCTACATCCCCTTCATCCATTTCCATAATGGGATGACGGAGATAACTTTCCCGTTTTCTTCGAGTGTTTCCTCTTCATCCTTAGTGATAATCTGCAGATGTTGCACATTCTGATAATCCGACAAGGCAAGAAGAGCGTCTGTCTCTCGTTTGCGAGTGTCCCGGTCGGCTATGGAATATGCTACCTGTATGGCTGTACTTTCTTCTAGGATGTAGAAATCCACCTCAGCCTTGGGCGTGTTGAAGAAATAGCACTCGTCACCATACTTGCGCCTGAGGTTAACCGCTACTATATTCTCTAAAAGTGAGGTGGCAGGATCCAGTAGGAATAGGGCCAGCAGACCGTTGTCGATGAAGTAATACTTGCGGTTCATCTCCTTATCCTGTAGTTTTCCAACGTAATTCTCAAATGGCAGGAGCAACCACGATTCATCCATATAACGGATGTAGTCGATGGCGGCATCGGTACTCATTTTCTTTCCTGTGCTTGATACTATGCTCGCCATCCTGGAATATGACAGAGGCTGTTTGACACTCTCCGCCAGTTTGCGTATCAACACTTTTAGGGCAAAGTCGTTGCGAATGCCATGGCGCGCTACCAAGTCGCCAAAGAATATTTTACTAAACAGGCTGCTCAACCACTGACGGCTGTTAGGCATCAGTGCCGTTTCCGGCAAGCCTCCCTTTCGGAAATAATCATCTGCTAAGCGGACTATCTGCTTTCGATATTTAAACTCCGCGTTCTTCTGTGTGAGATCAATGTCGTGCGCCTTCAGATATTCCGAAAAGGAATAGGGGAACACCTCCTGCACCATATACCTGCCACCGAGGGTAGTGGCAATCTCGCTGCTGAGCATCTTGGCATTGCTTCCTGTGATATACACCTGATATTTCTGGTCAGCCAACCTACGGGCAAACTTCTCCCATCCCTTCACGAGCTGTACCTCGTCAAGGAAAAACAGAGGTCTGTGGTCATACATCTCCTCATAGCAAGTCTTGATGAGTTCCAGGTCGGTGATGTCAAGCGAATCAATGCGGTCATCCTCAAAATTGAAGTACAGCACCTCATCCTGCTGATGACCCTGTGACAGCAGCTCCGCTATCCGCTGATACATAAGGTATGATTTCCCTGCGTGCCTCAACCCGACAAGTACATAATTCTGCCCGTCCATAAACTCCACCTGACGAGGAATGAGCTTCACCCCAGTCACATATTGCTGATACTCTGCAATAAGGTTTTTTATCAAATCTTTAGTCATGACAATAACATTTAATTGGGTGCAAAGGTAATCATTTTATCGGATATAAACGACAAATACCTAATAATTTTATCGTTTATACACGACAATCATGCGGTTTTGCTATTGCAAATGTCATCTTGAAACGGTAAACTTATAATAGCCATAAAAGTTCACCTTACATACTTTCTCTCTCTGCCGCTCCCTATGCTCTTAATCACTCCCATCTCCTGTAATTCTTTCAACCGGTCGCAGGCGGTGGTACGCTTTAGCTTGTAAAGTTCCTGGAACTTGGAACGTGTGATGCTGTCGTGGGTCTCAAAATATTCCAAGAGTGCAGATTGCAGTTGGGCTGCAGTCATTGCAGCAGGACTTGCATTGCGCGGAACAGTACGGAACTTGGGAGTGCCAATAGCATCCATCAACAGCTTGCATGGCTGGAAGTTGACTCCGCGTACTGCCACCTTACGTTTCTGATATGGAGTGTCGGGGGTGACACTGGCATCCGCACCTATCGACAGCTTGAATGTGCCCAGCTCATCAAGGTCAATGGTCTTGCCTTCGCTGAGCAACTCCTTCATGACATCCACCATATCGCTCATAACGCTTATTACGGTTCCCTTGGTATGCGAACCATGTTTGGCTATTTTCTGACACAGCTGCTGGAAATCAGCAGTTTCATTATCAATCATGCGTGGATAAAGCTTCGGCTGCTTGCCGCTATTGTTATCGTCATTTGGTGCAGGTAATGCCTGCCATTCTATGTTTATTGCCATATTTCAGATGTCTCAGTTTGGTTTCTTTACCGTCCGGCGGCCGCTGGACGGTCATTGAAGTTATGTTTAATTGCCATTGAAGTTAGCTTCTGTCACCGTCCAGCGGCCGCCGGACGATGACAGATATCTGATGCAAAGGTACGAATAAATATTGACTTAAAAGAAAAAACTTAAAATATTTTTTCAAATTAGCCAATTGCTATCATCATAACAGCAGAAAGTCGTGCCTAAAATGTGAATTCTCTACAATATACATCACATTTTCCGTTTACACAAAATAAGCCGCAATGGAAAATTCTGCGTAAAGATTTCATGCAAACAATAAATTCCGCGACATTTTGCAAAGAAATAAGGAATTTTACTTGCAAGTATGCAATCTTTTATGTACCTTTGCAGAAATTTTAGCTGCACTCGGCAATTTGAGAATAATTTCTCATTGCGCTCGTTTGCAAAAATTTTGCAGCAGTAAACAACAAAATAACACAATTTAAAGAGATGAGCAAACTCATAAAGCCGAAAGGCTACAAGGCTCTGCTTGACATGAAACAGACTGAGCAGGGCATCAAACTGATAAAGGAGTTTTTCCAGCAGAACCTGAGCACGGAGCTTAGACTGAGAAGAGTCACTGCACCGCTGTTTGTGCTGAAAGGTCTGGGTATCAACGACGACCTGAACGGAGTGGAACGTGCGGTGACATTCCCAATTAAGGACCTCAACGAGGCAAAGGCGGAAGTGGTGCATTCACTGGCGAAATGGAAGCGCCTGACACTGGCAGAATACGAGATAGAGCCTGGCTACGGTATCTATACCGACATGAACGCCATACGTGCCGACGAGGAACTGGACAACCTGCACTCGCTATATGTGGACCAGTGGGACTGGGAGGCTGTGGTGACACGTGAGCAACGCACGCTGGATTATCTGAAGAACGTAGTGGAAAGAATATATGCAGCAATACGCCGCACGGAATATCTCACCTGTGAGACTTATCCGCAGATAAAGCCGTTCCTGCCCGAAAAGATTCACTTCATCCACAGTGAGGAGCTGCTGGAAATGTATCCCGACCTCAGTCCGAAGGAGCGTGAGGACGCCATCTGCAAGAAATACGGTGCAGTGTTTGTGATAGGTATCGGCGGCAAGCTTGCCAACGGTGAGAAGCACGACGGACGTGCCCCTGACTACGACGACTGGACCACACCAACAGTCAACGGTATGAAGGGACTCAACGGTGACATTCTGATATGGTACCCTGTGCTGGAACGTTCATTCGAGCTGTCGTCGATGGGAATACGTGTCGACAAGGAGGCATTGCTGCGCCAGCTGGAGCTGGAAGGCAAGAGCCAGCAAAAGGAGCTATATTTCCACCAGCGTCTGCTCAACGATCAGCTGCCGCTGTCAGTTGGCGGCGGTATAGGTCAGAGCCGTCTGTGCATGGTGCTGCTGCAAAAGGCACATATCGGCGAGATTCAGGCAAGTATCTGGCCCGATGACATGCGCAAGGAGTGCAAGGAATTAGGAATGCCGCTGATATAATGAAGAGTGAAGAATCTTCATTTTTATGTAAGCTCAAGCCCAAACAGTTCCCGCAGTTTCTCCACTGCGGGATTTTTTTCGCCCATCTGCTCAAACACCTCGGCATCGGAAAGCAGTTTCACTTTCTCGTGAGGAGCAGCCAGCCGGATGCTCATTTCTATTGATTTGTTTTTAAGGTCGCGACGCAGGGTGTTTACAATGCTACCCTTTATCTGTGCCAGCTGGTCGGAGATAATCTGATTGTCGGCAAGAATCTCAATATGTGGGAACTGAAGTATGTGCGGAGTGATGTTCTTCATCCGCAAGGCGATAGCACTGAACTTCTGCGGCATACGGTTGCACATCGACAGCCATACAAGTTCAAGATCATCTTGGGTAAAGGTTGCATCGGCAACAACGGGAGCCGGTGCAGAAGATATTGTGCTGTTGGTAGGAGCAGCGACATTCTCTGATGTAGCAGCGGGTTCCGGCACGGCAGCTTCAACAGCCGTATTCTGCTGTTGGCTGGCAGCATTGCGCATGGCATTCCACGAAAAACCGCCGCTCTTCAGACGCGGACGATTAGATGAAGTATAGGATGAAGCTGTGGGAGCTGTAGCCGGCTGTTGGGGCTGTGCCGGTTTCAACTTCACAGCATTAACAGGCGTAGTGCCTTGTTCCACAGCCTTTACAGGCATGTCGGTATTCGCCACGGCAACAGCCGGAGCTACCTGCGGGGCTCTCTTCATTTCGGGCTGTTGTTGTTGCGTAAGTAACTTAAACAGGGTTTTCAATCTATTGGGGCGGCGCCCCGCACTCACTCCGTCGTCGGGCTGGGTGATTTGCGCTATCTCTATCAGCGTAAGCTCCACAAGCAGACGCTTGTTGCTGCTCTGACGATAGTTGATGTCACACTGATTAGTGTAGCGCAGCGCCTGATAGAGGAAACGGGTGTCGGCTTTCTGTGCCTGCTCCTTGTAACGCTCACGCTGCTGCGCACTTACTTCAAGCAGCGGCAGAGTGCTTTCGTCCTTGGCAAGCAATACATTGCGCACATGCTTTGCCAGTCCCATAATGAGCTGACCGCCGTCAAAACCGTTGTTTATTATTCCGTTGAGCAACACCATGATGTCGCTCACCTTGTTTTGCAGACTGAGGTCTATGATGTTGAAATAGTTGTCGGAGTCGAGCACATTCAGGTCTTCAATCACTTTCTGATAAGTGATGTTTCCCTGACAGAAGCTGGCGCACTGGTCGAACACTGAAAGGGCATCGCGCATTCCTCCGTCTGCCTTTTCGGCTATCACTGCCAACGCTTCTTCCTCGTAGGTATATCCCTCCTTCTCTGCCACCTTTTTCAAATGAGCGATGGTGTCCTGCACGGTCATACGCTCAAAATCATAAATCTGACAACGCGACAGGATTGTTGGCAGAATCTTATGCTTCTCGGTGGTGGCGAGAATGAATATCACATGTGCCGGCGGTTCTTCAAGAGTCTTTAGGAAAGCGTTGAATGCCGCAGTCGAGAGCATGTGAACCTCGTCGATGATAAACACCTTGTACTTGCCAAGCTGCGGCGGAATGCGGGTCTGCTCCATGAGCGTCTTGATGTGCTCCACGGAGTTGTTGCTGGCAGCATCAAGCTCGAAGATGTTGAGCGAACGCTGCTCGTTGAATGACAGGCAGCTCTCACACTGGTTGCAAGCCTCGCCGTCGCTGGTGGGCGACTGGCAGTTGATTGCCTTGGCAAAGATACGGGCACAGGTGGTCTTTCCCACTCCACGCGGTCCGCAGAACAGGTAGGCGTGAGCCAGCTTACCGCTCTTCACGGCATTTTTCAGCGTCTGCGTCAATGCCTGCTGTCCCACCACCGTGTCGAAGGTTATGGGGCGGTATTTGCGGGCTGATACTATATATTCTTCCATATCGGGGTTGTTGTTTTCAAAGTTTATCCTTCATCACATATTTCAGTGCTGCGCCGAGCGCAGTGCAGAACTCTGCATGGTCGGGCACAATAAATCTGACATTATAAAGCTTCTCCACCATTGGGAAAATCTCCCTGCACAGCGGCAGCATGGTGAGATTGCCTATCATAATATAGTCGCGTATGTCGGTGCCCAGTCCGGCAAGCACAGCCGCCGAGCATGCAGACTGCAGCACAAGCCACACAATACCCTTTGCCACATCCTCCTGTGCGGCATTGTTCATGGCATTGCCGAATAGTGAAGCAGTGGCATCCATAGGCAGCCCCGGCAGCGGTTCAGCAGAAATGTCGCCAATGAGCAGGTTTATCTTTGAAATGTCGCCGTTGAGCCCAAGATCCGACACCTCTTTTATATTAGAGGTGTTGAGCAGCAGGCGCGACAGTCCCTGCAGCGTGCCTCCGCCAACACCGATACCACCAATGTGCGACACCTGTCCGTTGTCATATTTCACAAACGAAGTGCCGGTACCCATGCTCACGATGATGGCGCGCTTCAGTCCAGTCTCATAAATGGCGCCCAGACCGTTGGCGTCAAACTCCCCAACCTTTGTTGTTGGCAGTCCGTAAATCCTGTCCTTGATATAAGCAGCACCAACCCCCGTGAGCATGATATGCTCGATGTTCTCCAACTTGAGGTTATTGTCATAGAGATATTTTCCAAATGCTCCATAAAGCGACGTGATGGGGTCGACAGCCGTGATACGGATGCTCGACTGTATCTTGCCGTCACAGAACCCTACAATCTTTGTAGTGCTTATGCCCACGTCAATACCAATAACTGTTTTCATTGTTTTCCGTTAGCTGTTGAATGTTTCTGTTCAATGTTAGCCTTAGTTCTCCCCCACTCTTCCCGTTCAGTAACCAGACACACTTTATCATGCAGTTCTTATACAAAAGGAAACCCTCTTGGACTTAAGTTGAATACTCAACACTAAACCAAGAGGGCTAATGAAAGGAGGAGTGGTGCCACCAGGAATCGAACCGGGGACACAAGGATTTTCAGTCCTTTGCTCT
>JAUNSB010000145.1:0-6332 GCA_030539375.1 Prevotella sp. | reverse complement strand
ACAAATTAAGTTTAACTCTCCTAAAAGTGACAACCTTTTTCAGTTAAGGTCAATCTATACTATATGCCTGCAATGTAAACGTAGAAATTACGTATTGGTTACCTTAATTAATCTTTTATTAATTTTAATGTTTCTGTATAAAATCGCTGCAAAATTAGTCATTTTTTTAGAAAAATGAAAAAACAACAGCTACTTTTTTGCAAAATTAACACATTAGAGACATTTGTTTTCGTATGTCATTCCATACTATGCCACTTTGCAACAAGATTGCATTTATTACATTGTAATTTTGCAGGCGAAATTTGAAGAAAACGTATATTTAAAACTAAAACATGAGGAAAAAGATATTTTTTGCAGGTCTCTGCGGACTATTGGCACTAACTTCGTGCCACAGCCACAAGGAGCATGACCATGGCGACGGAGCTCATGCGGAGGAAATTGACAGGAATCACGGAGCCGGGGATGCCGACGCCGTAGACCACCGCCTTGACGGCGAGGGTGACAGCCACCCGGGCGAGATAGTGATAAGTGAAAAACAGGCACAGGCGGCGGGCATCGTGGCTGAGAGAATCGTGCCCGCCGACTTTCATGCCGTGGTGACCACAAGCGGCAGCCTGCAAGCGGCATCGGGCGACGAGACCACCGTGGTGGCGACCACCGCGGGCGTGGTGAGGATTCTGCGCCCCGTCACCGCCGGCACGAGGGTGGCAAAGGGACAGCCGCTGTTCAGGATTTCGGCTGAGCACATACAGGACGGCGACCCTGCCGACAAGGCTCGCATTGCCTACGACAGGGCAAAGAGCGACTATGAGCGGGCGGCAAAGCTCGTTGCCGACAAGATTGTGTCGGAGAAGGAGTTCAACGCCATCAAGGAGAACTACGACAACGCACGCATCGCCTACATGGCGGTCAGGGGCGGCAGCGGCAGGGGCGGAACCACCGTCAGCGCCGCCAAGGAGGGATTTGTGGTGAGCAGCGCGGTGAGCGACGGCGACTATGTGGCGGCAGGACAGCCGCTGATGACCATCGCCCGCGGCAAGCGCCTGCAGCTCGTTGCCGATGTGCCGGCACGCCACCACGCAACGCTGGGCAGCATCACGTCGGCAAAGTTTCAGTCGGCTTACGGCGGCGAGGTCTACGACATTGCCGCACTCAACGGAAGGCTGATGGCATACAGCCGCAGCTCGGATGCGGGTTCGTCGTTCATTCCAGTGACCTTCGAGTGCGACAGACGCGGCGGCATAATGCCAGGCATGGCTGTCAGGGTGTATCTGCTGGCGGGAGCGCGCCACGGGGTGATTAGCCTGCCCGTAAGTGCCATCACCGAGGATCAGGGCGCGAAGTTTGTGTACATAAAGAACGATGCCACATGCTACGAAAAGCGTGAGGTGACCACAGGCGACAGCGACGGAGAGAGAATCGAGATAAAGAGCGGGCTGAAAGGCGGCGAGACGGTGGTGACAAAGGGTGGCATACAGGTGAGGCTGGCTTCGGCAAGCAACGCAATTCCGGCGCATAGTCATTCGCATTAATATAAATAAGGTATGCTGAACAGAATAATACATTTTTCGCTCAACAACCGCCTGCTGGTGCTCATTGCATCGGTGATGCTCGTCATTGGCGGCACATACACGGCGTTTCACACCGAGGTGGACGTGTTTCCAGACCTCAACGCCCCCACCGTGGTGGTGATGACCGAGGCAAACGGAATGGCTGCCGAGGAAGTGGAGCAGCTCGTGACATTCCCCATAGAGACTGCCGTCAACGGAGCCACGGGCGTGCGCCGCGTGCGCTCCTCGTCCACGGCGGGATTCTCGGTGGTGTGGGTAGAGTTCAACTGGGACACGGATATTTATCTTGCCCGCCAGATTGTGTCGGAAAAGCTCGCCACCGTGGGCGACGACCTGCCCGCCAGCGTGAGCAAACCCGTGCTCGGTCCGCAGTCGTCGATTCTCGGCGAGGTGATGATCGTGGGGCTCACCGCCGACAAGACCACGATGATGGACCTCCGCACGCTTGCCGACTGGGTGGTGCGCCCAAGGCTGCTGTCAACGGGCGGCGTGGCGCAGGTGGCGGTGCTCGGAGGCGACATCAGGGAGTATCAGATACAGCTTCACCCCGACCGCATGAAGCACTACGGGGTGGCGCTCGCCGACGTGATGGCGGCAACACGCGAAATGAACCAGAACGCCAGCGGCGGCGTGATCTACGAATATGGCAACGAGTATATTGTGCGCGGAATGGTAGCTGCCGACAATGTTGACGGCATTGCAAGGACCGCGGTGAGGAGCGCCGCAGGCACCGTGTCGCTCGACGACATTGCCGACGTGAGGATTGGCGCGCAGGAACCGCGTCTGGGACTGGCATCGGAGAAGGGCCGTCCGGCGGTGCTGCTCACCGTCACAAAGCAGCCCGGCACGGGAACCATCGAACTGACCAGCCGGCTGGACACAGCCCTTGACGACCTGAGGAAAAACATGCCTGCCGACGTCAGGGTGTCTACCGACATCTTCCGCCAGTCGGATTTCATCGACAGTTCCATCGACAATGTTCAGAACTCGCTCATCGAGGGAGCGGTGTTCGTGGTCATCGTGCTGTTTCTCTTTCTCGCCAACGTGCGCACCACGCTCATCTCGCTCGTCACCCTGCCGCTGTCGCTGCTGGTGTCGCTGCTTGCGCTCCACTACATGGGTTTGAGCGTAAACACCATGAGCCTCGGAGGACTTGCCATCGCCATCGGCTCGCTGGTGGACGATGCCATCGTGGACGTGGAGAACGTGTGGAAACGGCTGAGGGAAAACGGCACGAGGGCCGACCATGAGTGCAAGTCGGTGATGACGGTGGTGTTTGAGGCGTCGCGCGAGGTGCGCATGCCCATCCTCAACTCCACCATGATAATCATCGTGAGCTTTGTGCCGCTGTTCTTCCTCAGCGGCATGGAGGGCAAGATGCTCATACCGCTCGGAGTGGCGTTCATCGTGGCGCTGCTGGCATCCACAGTGGTGGCGCTCACTCTCACTCCCGTGCTGTGCAGCTATCTGCTCAAGGGCAGGCGAAACTCCGGGGAGCTGCCCAAGGAGGCGTTTCTCGCCACATGGATAAAGCGCTACTATCACTCGGCGCTGCTGTGGGGTCTCTCTCACAAGGTTGCCGTGGCGGCATCCACGGCAACGCTGTTCGTGGTTGCCCTGGCGCTGTTCTTCACTCTGGGCAGAAGTTTCCTGCCGGGCTTCAACGAGGGGTCGTTCACCATCAACATCAGCTCGCTGCCGGGCATCTCGCTTGAGGAATCCGACAACATAGGGCGGCGCGCCGAAAGGCTGCTGATGGAGGTGCCCGAGATTAAGACCGTGGCGAGAAAGACGGGACGCGCCGAGCTCGACGAGCACGCGCTGGGCGTGAACGTGTCGGAGATTGAGGCGCCCTTTGAGCTTAGGGACCGCAGCCACGATGAGCTGCTCAGCGACATACGCGCAAGGCTGTCCACCATCGTGGGGGCAAACATCGAGATTGGTCAGCCCATAAGCCACCGCATCGATGCCATGCTCAGCGGCACGCAGGCAAACATCGCCATAAAGCTGTTTGGCGACGACCTCAACAGGATGTTCGCCATCGGCAACGAGATAAAGGAGAGGATTGAATCCGTGGAGGGCATCGCCGACCTCAACGTGGAGCAGCAGATAGAGCGGCCGGAGCTGAAGATTGTGCCCAAGCGCGACATGCTGCTCAAAAACGGCATCTCCATGCCCGAGTTTGCCGAGTTTGTAAAGGTGGCGATGGCTGGCGAGACGGTGTCGCAGGTCTACGAGGGCGGCAAGAGCTTCAATCTTATTGTGCGTGTGGCGGAGCCTTACCGCAACGCCATGGAGCGCATCGGCGACATGATGATCGACTGTCCCGACGGCAGGAAGATTGCCTTTGCCGACGTGGCTGACATTGTTTCCTCGGCAGGTCCCAACACCATCAACCGCGAGAACGTGAAGCGCAAGATTGTTATCTCTGCCAACACCAGCGGCAGGGACCTCAGCAGCGTGGTGGGCGACATCCAGAGCAGGATTGACAGCGGCATAAAGCTGCCCGAGGGCTACCACATAGAGTATGGCGGACAGTTTGAGAACGCTCAGGCGGCAAGCCGCACGCTTCTGCTCACGTCGGTGCTGAGCATCATAGTGATATTCCTGCTCCTCTACATGGAGTTCCGCAATGCCCGCGAGAGCGCAGTGGTGCTCATCAACCTGCCGCTGGCTCTCATCGGCGGAGTGTTTGCCCTGCTCGTCACCACGGGCGAGGTGAGCATCCCGGCTATCATCGGCTTTATCTCGCTGTTCGGCATCGCAACGCGCAACGGCATGCTCCTCATCAACCGCTACAACACTTTGCGGCAGGATGAGCGCCTCACGGTGAGGGAAAGCATCGTAAAGGGTTCGCTCGACCGTCTCAACCCCATACTCATGACGGCGCTCACATCGGCGCTCGCCCTCTGTCCGCTGGCTCTGCGAGGCGACCTGCCCGGCAACGAGATTCAAAGCCCAATGGCAAAGGTGATTCTGGGCGGACTGCTCACATCCACCTTCCTCAACGCCTTCATCATACCTATAGTGTATGAGTGGATTCACCGGAATGATGACAAAAAGGAACAAAATAAAGCAAAGATATGAAGAAAGCAATATTATCAATAACCGCCGCAATACTGCCCCTGACGGCAGCGGCACAGGACATCACAGGCATCCTGCAAAGCATAGAGCGCAACAACAAGGAACTCCAGGCCGCCAGGAAATCCGGCGAGGCACAGATGCTGGAACTGAAAGAGCAGAACACGCTCGACGACACAAGCATAGAGTACAGCCCGTTCTTCAAGAGCGGAGCGGGCGGTGTGGCAAGCTCGGAGCTGGTTGTGAAGCAGGGTTTCGACTTCCCCACTCTCTATGCCGGCCGCAGCAAGGCTGAGAAGCGCCAACAGGCGGTCACCGACCTGAAATGGCTCGCCGTCCGCCGCGATGTGCTTGCCGCCGCCAAGGCTCTGTGTCTCGACTTGATTCTGATAAATCAGGAGCGCGCACTGCTCGACAAAAGGCGCGACAATGCCGCGCGACTGCTCGCCATGGCGGAGAAACGCCTCAGCCACGGCGACGGAACAATACTCGATGTGAACAAGGTGAAGATGGAGCGCATGAACATAGAAACCGAGGTGCTCGCCAACACAGCGGCGCGCAACACTGCCCTGGAGGCTCTCCGAGCCATAAACGGCAACGTCCCCATTGATGCCGGCATGACCGAATATCCCCCGACTGCCGCCAGCCATCCCTCGACCGCCATCGACTATCAAACCCTGCTCAACAGCGCCGTAGCCGCCGAACTTACTCTCCGCACTGCCGAGGCCGAGGTTGCCGCATCGCAGCAGGACGTTAAGGTGAACCGCATGGGGCTTCTGCCCAAGCTGGAGATTGGTTACCGCCGCAACACCGACGGCTCTGAAGCCAGCAATGGTTTCATGGTGGGCGCTTCGCTGCCGCTGTTCTCGGGCAAAAGCAAAATAAAAACCGCCAAGGCGCGGCTGGAAGAGACCTCCCTCAACCTCGACAACACGAGAATACAAACCGAAAGCCGCATACGCTCACTAATCAGCGAGCTTCAGCAGACGCGCACTGCCGCCGATGTCTACGACACCGACCTGCTCAACACCACCCTCGATCTGCTCTACAAAGCCGTGGAGGGCGGCGAAATCACCATCATGGAATATTACGTTGAGGCGGACGCCATATACAAAAACCTGCAGGCTCACCTCCAGCTTGAAAACCAATGCCAGAAGATTCTGGCGGAAATCACCAAGAATGAGCTGTGAAAAATCTGGCATGCAGGCTTTGCGCTCTTTTATACGTAACATTTTCATTTCATCTTCCACCTTCCACCATTTTTGATTTAAATCTCAAGTAATCAGAATCTTAAATGAGTGGAAGATGCCCTGAAAACGGCGTTATCCTCCACTCATCTTCCACCTTTTTGCCCATTTTCAGGCTTTAAAAGGGATGAAAACCGCTTGTTTGTGAACGCAAAACCGCTTGTTTGCGGACACTATACCGCATTTTGTGGGCAAAAATGCTGGATTCTTAGTGTGAAAAAGCATTAAAAAGCGGACCGGCAGCGTAAAATAACGGTTGAAAAAATTGTATGTGTGTTTTTTTTTGTAATTTTGCAGTGATATAACAGCGGCAAGTACAGCAGAAAAAATTTTGTACCGGGATTCAGAAATCTTATGCCGGGATTTCTGTGTTGTCTCTCTATGAGAGACGCATCGTCTCTGGTAGAGAGACATACAGTCTCCGGTAGAGAAA
>JAUNSB010000144.1:0-6340 GCA_030539375.1 Prevotella sp. | reverse complement strand
AGTGGTGCCACCAGGAATCGAACCGGGGACACAAGGATTTTCAGTCCTTTGCTCTACCAACTGAGCTATGGCACCTCCGTTATGTCTCAAATGCGGTGCAAAGGTACTGCTTTTTTCCGAACCCACCAAATGTTTTCCGCATTTTTTTCATAAAACCCTCGATTTTTTCGCTTTTAGTTACAAAAGCGGGTTCCAGCCCTGCGCTTTCAGCTCAAATTCGTTATCATCGCGGCTAACGAGCACAGTGCCCAATTCCGGGCGCGTAATATGCCCTATGAGCTTCACATCATCAAGTTGCTGAATCTTTTCGTGGTCGCCAATAGGCACGGTAAACAGCAGTTCGTAGTCCTCACCGCCGTTGAGTGCACAGGTGGTGACATTCATGTTTAGTTCCTCAGCCATTACTGCCGTCTGATAGTCGATGGGGATGTTCTTCTCGAAAATCCTGCACCCCACGTTGCTCTGCTTGCAGATGTGCAGCAGCTCGCTCGACAGTCCGTCGCTGATGTCCATCATTGCCGTTGGTCGTATGCCTGCCATGCGCAGTTTCTCGATGATGTCGCCGCGTGCCTCGGTCTTGAGCTGGCGCTGCAGCAGATACTCTTTTCCGGCAAAGTCAGGCTGGAAATGGCTCAACTCTTCAAGCATGCGCTTGTCGCCTTTCTTGCGTGCCTCGTCCACCTGCTGATAGTACACAGTCTTCTCGCGCTCCAGCAGCTGCAGTCCCATGTATGCCGCGCCGAGGTCGCCGCTCACACACACGAGGTCGGTCTCCTTAGCTCCATTGCGGTAGACGATGTCTGCCTCGGCAGCCTCGCCTATGCAGGTGATGCTTATTGCAAGTCCTGTTACCGACGATGTGGTGTCGCCGCCAACGATGTCCACTCCCCACTTGTCACACGCCATGCGCAGTCCGTGGTAGAACGCTTCCATGTCCTCCACGGTGAAGCGTTTGCTCAGAGCCACGCTTACCGTCATCTGGCGCGGAGTGCCGTTCATGGCAAACACATCGCTGATGTTCACCATCGCCGCCTTGTAGCCAAGATGTTCCAAATCTATATAGGTAAGGTCGAAATGCACACCCTCCATCAGCATGTCGGTGGTGATGAGCACCTGTTTGCCAGGAAAAGAAAGTACGGCGCAGTCATCGCCCACGCCATACTTTGTTGATACGTTTTTTTTCTCAATGTCTTTTGTGAGATGCGAGATAAGCCCGAACTCACCAAGTTTCGATATTTCCATTTTTCAGCTTCTCTTTATCATTTCACGCATTATTTCGGTCATGAGCGGCTGTGCGCGGTTGGCAGCCTCCTGCACTTCCTCGTGGCTCACCTCCACCGGTGTGTCCTCAAGTCCGAGGTCGGTGATGATGCTCACTCCGAAAGTCTTGATGCCGCAGTGGTGTGCCACGATAACCTCGGGCACTGTGCTCATGCCCACAGCGTCGCCGCCCATGCGATGGTACATCTTATACTCGGCTGGAGTCTCAAAGGTTGGTCCCTGTACGCCGAGATACACACCCTCAACCAGACGGATGTTCTTTTCTTTAGCTATCTCCTTGGCAAGGGCAATGAGCTTCAGGTCGTAGGTCTCGTGCATGTCGGGGAAGCGCGGACCTGTGGGGAAGTTCTTGCCGCGCAGCGGATGCTCGGGGAAGAAGTTTATGTGGTCGGTGATAAGCATGAGGTCGCCAATCTTAAATTCAGGGTTCATGCCACCCGAGGCGTTGCTCACAAAGAGGGTCTTTATTCCCAGCTCGTACATCACTCGTATCGGGAATGTCACCTCCTTCATGCTGTAGCCCTCATAGTAATGGAATCTCCCCTGCATTGCCATGATGTCCTTGCCGCCGAGCTTTCCGAAGATAAGCTTTCCCGAGTGTCCCTCCACTGTTGACACAGGGAAGTTGGGTATTTCGCTGTAGTCAAACTCGTATGTGTCAGTTATCTCTGAAGCTAATTGTCCGAGACCTGTTCCCAGTATTATTGCCGTTGTCGGGCTTGTGGTCATCCTTGCCTTTAACCAGGATGCTGTTTCTTGAATTCTTTCGTACATAACTTTTTATATAATCGTTAAACTTATCTTTTGAGTCGAGCATAAACTCCACCCTTACGGGCAGAACAAACATGGCGTGGCGCACCTCGTCGCTCAATCCCTTAATGCCAAATATCCTTGTGGCATCCTTTTCTGTGGTGATAATTATCTTCGGCGACGGCATCTCACTAAATTTAGTATTTATCAGCACCACGTCGCTGTCCTTGAAATTATGATGGTCGGCAAAAGTCAGCGGAGTGATATTGGCGCCTTGCTCCTTCAGGTCACCTATCATCTGCTCCGGCGAGGCAATGCCAGTGACAAGCAGCACATTCTCATGCTTTATCGATTCCAGCCTGCGCTCATCGCCGCAATACACCGGCGTGAGCTTGCCATAACACAAACCCGTGAAGAACAGTGTCTGAAACGGATAAAGATCCATGGTTTTCTGAATCACCCTATAGTCCATCGGACGCAGCCCCGAAGGGCACTTCGTAACAATCACCACGTCGGCGCGCTTTTTCCCGCCCTGAGGTTCACGTAACCTTCCTGCCGGCAAAAGCTTGTCGTAGATTATCATCCGATTGTAGTCCACCAACAGAATATTGACGCCAGGCTTCACATAACGGTGCTGAAACGCATCGTCGAGCACCACGACATCGGTGTCGGGCTTCTCACTGCACAGACTGTCGATGCCATGACAGCGGTTCTTGTCAACAGCCACACATACATCGGGAAACTTCCAGAACATCTGGTATGGCTCGTCGCCAACAGTGGATGCAGAACTCTCTTCGTCGGCAATCACAAATCCCCTGCTCTTACGCTTATAGCCGCGGCTAAGAACCGCCACATGAAACTCATCCCTCAACAAACGCACGAGATATTCCACGTGAGGAGTCTTGCCTGTGCCGCCAACGGTAATATTACCCACCGATATGACAGGAGTCACAAAAGACCTGCTCTTCAACACTCCAATGTCGAAGAGAAGGTTTCGTATCCTCACCGCCAGCCCGTAAATCCAGCTCAGCGGCAGCAGACTGCGGTATATTTTCATTTTATAACAATGTGATACGGCAAGCGTGCCTGTATGGCACTCTGTCTGTTGATATTGCGCAGATACATGAACGGAGCATAATACTCGCCAAGAGCCTGGCGCATCTGCTCGTCAAGGTAGTTGCCGCCACTCTCGCCGTTGAGCATCTTCATCAGCTGCTCCATGCTGTCGGCTGTACCAGGATAAGCAGCAGTGTAATATTTGTCGAGCTTTGCCAGCTTGGCTGCCTTTGCCACAGCCTCGTTGATACCGCCAAACTCATCTACCAGCTTCACCTTCTTGGCATCCGTTGCAAGCCACACGCGTCCCTGTGCAATCTTCTCCACTGCGTCAACCGACATCTTTCTGCCATCGGCAACACGCTTGCGGAACAGATTGTAGCCACGCTCGATATAGGCGTTGAGATAATTCAGCTCATCGCTGTTGAACGGACGCGAGAGTGTGCCGAATGTGGCGTGCTTGTTGGTCTTCACCTCATCGAACTTCACTCCGAGCTTGTCGGTGAGCAGTCCACTGATGTCAGGGAACATACCGAAGATACCTATCGAGCCGGTGATGGTCATAGGCTCGGCATAGATGTAGTTGGCTGCACAGCTGATATAATAACCGCCCGAGGCAGCATAGCCGCCCATCGACACCACCACAGGCTTCTTTGCCTTGAGCTGCATCACCGAGTGCCATATCTGCTCTGAGGCAAACGCACTGCCGCCCGGAGAGTTTACACGCAGCACCACAGCCTTCACGTCGTCATCGGCTGCCAGAGCGTCAAGATCCTTGCACACCTCGCTGCCCACGATGCTGTGCTCGCCCGAAGCCATCGATGCCACTTCGTCCACAATATCACCGTAAGCATAATATACGGCAATCTCGTCGCCGTCCTTTTTCTTTGTAGCCGGCAGGTTCTTCATTTCCAGCAAAGACACCTGATTGATACTCTCATCGGCATCAATCTTCAGCATCTTCTTTATCTCTCCCTTCACCTCGTTGGCATAAAGCACCTTGTCCACAAACTTCATCTTGACCAGCTTGCTGCTCTCCTCCAATGCCACCATGCCGTCGGCGTATGTGTTGAGCTGCTCCTTGCTTACCTTGCGGCTTGCCGACACATCGGTGAGCATCTGATTCCACAGACCGTCCATATATGCCTGTGTCTGCTCGCGGTTAGGCTCGCTCATCTTGTCGGCTGTCATTGTCTCGGGAGCACTCTTGTATATTCCCACCTTTGCCAGCTGGAAGCGCACGCCGAACTTGGCAAGCAGATCCTTAATAAAAAATGGCGTGCCGCCGAGTCCGTGCCAGTCGAGCATTCCCTGCGGGTTGATGTACACCTTGTCCGCCACGCTGCATATATAATATGTCATCTGCGTGTAGCTGTCGCCGTAAGCCACAATCCACTTGCCGCTCTTCTTAAAGTCTACAAGCGCCTTGCGCAGTGCCTCTGCCGATGCTGGTGTGTCGGGCATGAATGCGCCTGCCTCCAGATATATTCCCTTTATCTCCTTGCTGTCCTTTGCCTTTGCTATGGCATCAGTCAGATTGTCAAGTCCAAGCCCCTGGGTGTCGCCACCACTGAGCGTGCTGATAAAATCTATAGCAGGCTCACGCTCATCCATTGCTCCGTTAAGGGAGATTACAAACACAGAGTTGTCGCTAAGCTTGGTTGTCGCCGACTCCGATGCCACCATTCCCACGATAGAAATCACACCGATAATACACATAATCAGCGTGAGCACCATGATACCCACAATGGTGGCAAACACGTTTTTCAAGAAATCTTTCATTGTCTTATTCTTTGTTTGTTAGTTGTTCCATCCGCCGACAATCTTGCAGATGTTTACCACCACCTGCATGGCTTTCTCCATAGACTGTACCGACACAAATTCGTAAGGACCGTGGAAGTTCACTCCGCCTGCAAAGATATTGGGGCAAGGCAGTCCCTTAAACGACAGCTGCGCGCCGTCCGTGCCGCCGCGTATGGGCTGTACCTTTGGAGCCACGCCGCTCATCTGCATGGCATGGAGCACCACGTCGATGACGTGCATCTGCGGGTCAATCTTCTCCTTCATGTTGTAGTACTGGTCCTTTATCTCTGCCACCACGGTGCCCTCGCCGTACTTCTCACACATCCTGGCGGCACACTCCTGCATGAAGTCCTTGCGGTCCTCAAACTTGTCGCGGTCGTGGTCGCGGATGATATAGCTGAGAGTGGCATTCTCGGTGTTTGCCTCGATGCCTGTGAGATGATAGAATCCCTGATAGCCCTCAGTGGTCTCAGGACGCTCGTCGGCAGGCAGCATGGCGGCAAACTCCGTTGCCAGCACACCGGCGTTGATCATCTTGCCCTTGGCATATCCGGGATGCACGCTAACGCCCTTGATTCTGATTTTCGCCCCGGCGGCATTGAAGTTCTCAAATTCCAGCTCGCCCACGTCGCCGCCGTCCATGGTGTAAGCCCACTCGCAGCCAAACTTCTCAACGTCGAAGTTATGTGCGCCCATGCCAATCTCCTCGTCAGGATTGAAGGCTATGCGTATGTCACCGTGCTTCACCTCCTTGTGGTCGCGCAGCCAGCACATCGCCTGTACTATCTCGGCAATGCCAGCCTTGTCGTCGGCACCGAGAAGTGTCTTTCCGTCGGTCACTATCAGGTCCTCGCCCACATGGTCAAGCAGTTCAGGAAATTTCTTCGGGCTCGACACAATGCCCTCGCTCAGCTCAATGTCGCTGCCGTCGTAGTTGCCCACTATCCTTGCCTGAATGTTGGCGCCGCTGCAGTCGGGACTGGTGTCATAATGGCTGATGAAACCTATTGTGGGCACTTCCTCACGGGTGTTCGACTTCAGGGTGGCGTAGATATATCCCATCTCGTCCATCTCCACGTCGCTCAGCCCTTCCTGTTCAAGTTCTTTCTTTAGATACTCTGCGAAAACAAGCTGTTTTCGCGTACTGGGAACACCCTCGCCGTCCTCAGCCGACTGGGTGTCAAACTTAGTGTAGTTTAAAAACCGTTCTGTAATATCCATAATTTTTCGTGTATTCTGTTTGTTCGTAATATTATAATATATTAAACTCTGCAAATATACAAAAAAGATTTCACATACCATTATTAGCAATAAAAAACTTAAGTTACACCGCTACATTTTATTATCTTTTAACGTAAAAATGCTCAAAACCGTGAAAAAACTTTGCGATTTGAGAGATTAAGAAATTCCTGTCGGGGATTTTATTATTTCTCCGTACGCAGCTTTATAT
>JAUNSB010000035.1:0-38259 GCA_030539375.1 Prevotella sp. | reverse complement strand
TATGCCATAAATTACACAAAAGAGGGCATGTCACAGGTTTATGACACACCCTCATATTTTATATATTAATATGTATTTTATCCAATCAGCTCAACCGAGCGCTTTAGGAACTTGTCGAGGGCGGCACCCTTGAGCATGCCGTTCTGCAGCAGTGCCAGGTCGATGAGCTGGCTCACGATGGAGTTGCCCTTGGCATAGTCGTTGAGAATGGTCTGCTTCTTGTCCTTCTGCTCGTTCAGGGCTTTTTCGGTGTTTGCCACATCGTCCTTGTGCTCCTGTGTCAGGTCCTCGGGCTTCACGTCCTTTTCTGCGGCGTGGAGTGCGGCAAGGCGTGCCTCCTGTCCCTTAATCTCGCTGAGCACGGGGGTAAGTGCCTCAGTGGTGTTTGCCTTGCAGTCGTCGAGCACGCGCTTCACAAGCGGATGGTCGCTGTTGAGTACCATCGAGTAGCTGTCGGGCATCTCGCCGTAGAAGCTCATTCCCGGCTGGAAGCGGCTCATCTCCTTCATGCGGCGCATATACTCGCTCTGTGTCACCACCATCGGCTGCGACTCCTCGCCCAGTGCCTGCACCTCTACATAGAAGTTTGCCTTGTCCATCTTTGGCATCATGCTCTGGAACACGGCTGACAGTTTGTCAGTGTCCTCCTGTGGCAGTTCTGTTTTCTTGGCATCCTCCTTCACGATGAGACGGTCCACCACGTCGCTGTCGACACGCACGAAGCGGCTCTTCTCAAGTTTCTGCTCCAGCATGCCTGTCATCGGCACGTCAAGCTGTCCGTCGAACACCATCACGCTGTATCCCTTCTTCCTGGCAGCCTCGATGTAGCTGTACTGCTCCTCCTTGTCGGTGGTGTAGAGATAGATGAGGTTGCCTTCCTTGTCGGTCTGCTGGTCGGCGATGAGTGTCTTGTACTCGTCGAGGGTGAACAGCTTGTCATCTGTGTCCTTTATCAGGGCGAACTCCTTGGCACGGTCGTAGAAGCTCTCCTCCGACAGCATTCCGTAGTTGATGAACAGCTTCAGGCTTTCCCACTTTTCCTCGTATGCCTTGCGGTCTTCCTTGAAGATGCTGCTCAGACGGTCGCTCACCTTCTTGGTGATGTAGGTGCTGATCTTCTTCACGTCGCGGTCGCTCTGCAGATATGAGCGGCTCACGTTAAGCGGAATGTCGGGTGAGTCGATTACACCGTGGAGCAGGGTGAGGAACTCAGGCACGATGCCTTCCACCTGGTCGGTCACGAACACCTGGTTGCAGTAGAGCTGAATCTTGTTGCGCTGCAGGTCGATGTTCTGCTTTATGCGTGGGAAGTAGAGAATACCCGTGAGGTTGAACGGATAGTCAACGTTGAGGTGAATCCAGAACATCGGCTCGTCCTGCATGGGGTAGAGTGTGCGGTAGAAGCTCTTGTAGTCCTCGTCCTTCAGCGTGCTCGGTGCCTTTGTCCACAGAGGCTCCACGCTGTTGATGATGTTGTCCTCGTCGGTGTCCACCTGCTTGCCGTCCTTCCACTCGGTCTTTTTGCCGAATGCCACGGGCACAGCCATGAACTTGCAGTACTTGTTGAGCAGACCCTCAATCTTCTGCTTGTCGAGGAACTCCTTGCAGTCATCGTCGATGTAGAGGATGATGGAGCTTCCGCGGTCCTCCTTCTCGGCAGCGTCAATCTCGTAGGCAGGACTGCCGTCGCAGCTCCATTTCACAGCCTTTGCGCCGTCCTTGTAGCTGCGTGTGATAATCTCAACCTTCTTTGCCACCATGAACGAGGAGTAGAATCCCAGTCCGAAGTGACCGATGATGTTGTTGGCGTTGTCCTTGTATTTCTCAAGGAAGTCGCTCACTCCCGAGAAGGCTATCTGGTTGATGTATTTGTCAATCTCCTCCTCGGTCATGCCGATACCGCGGTCGGTGATGGTAATTGTGCCGGCTTCGGTGTTGAGGTCCACGTGTACGGTGAGGTCGCCTAATTCGCCCTTGAAGTCGCCGCGCTCTGCCAGCGTCTTCATCTTCTGCGAAGCGTCAACGGCATTCGATACCATCTCGCGCAGGAAAATCTCATGGTCTGAATACAAGAACTTTTTGATGACGGGGAAAATGTTCTCGGTTGTAACCCCGATATTACCTTTCTGCATAATAGTTATGTTTTATATGTTATGTTTAACAAAGATTTTGGCGGCAGCTCCCGTTTCTGAGCGCTGCCGCCAATCTTTATTGCAAAAAGTGTGCCATTCTTTATTCTTCACTCTTTTTGCGTCGTATGGTGCGCTTGCGTGTCTTTTTCTCCTCGCCGGTCTTGGTGTCAATCTTTACACCTGCCAGCTCAGGGTCAACGAGTATTCGTCCGCAGTATTCGCATACGATAATCTTCTTGTGCATCTTGATGTCAAGCTGGCGCTGTGGCGGTATCTTGTTGAAGCAGCCACCGCAGGCGTCACGCTGCACATACACAATGCCCAAACCGTTGCGTGCGCTCTTGCGGATGCGCTTGAACGACTGCAGCAGTCTTGGCTCAATTTTCATTTCCAAGTCCTTGGCTCTGTCCTTCAGCTCCTCTTCCTCGGCGCGTGTCTCTTCCATTATCTCGTCAAGCTCACTCTTTTTCTGGTCAAGGTCGGCGCGACGCTCGTCAAGTTCATTACGGCTGTTGTTCAGCTCAGTGTTCTTGTCGTTAATCTTGTTTTGTGCGTCTCTGATTTTCTTTTCGCAAAGCTCAATCTCCAGACTCTGGAACTCAATTTCTTTTGTCAGAGTATCATACTCACGGTTGTTCTTCACATCGTTTAGCTGGGTCTTGTAGCGGTCAAGGCTTGCCTGTGCCTCGCTAATTTCGCCGCGCTTCACGCTAACAGCCTGCTGGTAGTCGTTAATCTCGCGCTCAATCTTCTCAATGCGGGTCTCCAGACCTGCAATCTCGTCTTCCAGGTCTTCCACTTCGAGAGGCAGCTCGCCTCTCAGTTCTCTCTTCTCATCGATGCTCGACAGGGTGGTCTGTAGCTGGTACAAAGTCTTCAGCTTATCTTCCACCGGCATGTCTGTTGGGTCTTTCTTTGCCATTTTCTTATACCTTATTTATATATATGTTATTTTTCCGTTACTTTCATATTCGTCCGATCTGTCCGACCAGTTTGGCAGAGTTTCGCTCTGCCTATTCGCCTGCCTCCAGCTTTATACTATCGGGTTAGTGCTGTGTTCCGCAATATAGGTTTTCACTCCGGGACATTCTCGGTTGATTATTTCCTTGAATATCTCGCTGGTGTACTGCTCGCTTTCGTAGTGTCCTATCACGCACAGCTGTATCTCCTGCTCGTGTGCAAAATATACATGGTAGTGCATCTCTCCTGTGATGAAGGCATCGGCTCCGCAGCTTATAGCCTCGTCGATCATGAAGTCGCCGGCTCCGCCGCATACCGCCACCTTTTTTATCGGACGTCTCAGCAGTTCGTTGGTCATGGTGTGTCTGGCAGCGAATGTCTTCTTCACTTTCTCTATGAAGTCGGCAGCCTGCATCGGCGTGTCCAGCTCACCGGTCACTCCGCTGCCGCATTCAATGTCACCAACTTTGCGTGGCGACATGAACGTAACATTTTTCAGTCCAAGTTTCTCCGCCATTTTGTAGTTCACACCGCCTTTAGCATTGTCCATGTTGGTGTGCATCGACACCACGTTGATGCCATGCTTTATTGCCTTTATCACGCAGCGTCCCACATAGTTGTCGGGACTTATGCGCTTCAGTCCGCGGAACAGCAGCGGATGGTGTGACACCACGAGGTTGCAGCCTTTCTCTATAGCCTCGTCGATGATGGTCTCGTTGACGTCAAGACACAATAATGCCCCTGACACTTCCTCCGCCTCTGTCAATCCAATCTGCATGCCGGCATTGTCCCAGCTTTCCTGCAGTGGCAGTGGCGCGAATCGTTCAAGGGCGTTAATTACTTCCTTTATTTTCACGCTTAAAGATATTTTTCGGTGCAAAGTTACGAATAAATAAGTTCAAAGCAAAAAAAAATAGTATTTTTTTATATTTTTTTGCTTTGCCGAATGAATAGTAACTTTACATCAGTGTCAAGTTTTATCCTGCAGTGTAGACCCAAATCAGTGCAATGAACATGAGGATTGCAATAATTACGAGGGTTATGAATGATATCTTTTTTAGCATTTTGCGCCTTTGTATACTGTTGAGGCTTTCACGTTTGAATTTTGATGCTCCATCTTCTTTGTAATGATGATGATGATGGTGGCTTCGTGAATTAGATGGGGGGGTGCTATGCATGTTGTTCATATTTTTTGTTTTTTTATTTGTGATGATAATATATTTTTATGATGTTGTCTTGTTTTGTTATGCCAATGTCCGCAGTGCACTGAGCAGCCGCATGTTTTCTGACCGTGTGCCTATGGTTATTCGCAGGCAGTTGTGGCAGAGCGTGACGTTGGTGCGATTACGCACAATAATGCCGTTGTCCACAAGATAGTTGTAGATGCCTTTGGCATCGTTCATCTTTGCGAGGAAGAAATTGGCATCGGTGGGATACACTTCCTCGCACACTGGCAGCAGCTTGAATGCCTCAATCACTCTGTCGCGCTCCATTATGAGGGTGTGTACCCATGAGTCCACCTGATATGGGTCTTTTAGTGTCTCAAGAGCCTTTTGCTGTGTGAGGATATTCACGTTGTACGGATATTTCACCTTATTATATATACTAATGATGTCCACTGATGCGTAAGCCATGCCGAGCCGCAGACCAGCGCATGCCCATGCCTTGCTCATGGTGTTGAGCACAATGAGATTCGGATGGTTTACCAGCTCTGTGCGCATGGAATGCTGCTGTGTGAAGTCTCCGTAAGCCTCGTCCACTACCACAAGCGCACTGAACGAGCTGATGATTTTCATCATGGCATCGCGGTCGAGATTGTTGCCTGTCGGGTTGTTGGGCGAGCACAGCCAGATTATCTTTGTGTTGTCATCACAGGCGGCAAGTACGGCATCGGCATCAAGCTGGTATTTGTCGTTGAGCAGCACTGTGCGGTATTCCACACCGTTGATGTCGGCACATACACGGTACATGCCGTAGGTTGGCTCTATCGCCACTACATTGTCTTTACCTGGATTGGTGAAGCAACGGTAAGCCAGGTCTATTGCCTCGTCGCTGCCGTTGCCGAGAAATATGTTTTCGGCAGGCACGCCCTTGATGGCGCTTATTCTTGCCTTCAGCTCCAGCTGCAGAGGGTCGGGATAGCGGTTATAAGGTGTGTTATATGGATTCTCGTTTGCGTCGAGAAACACTGATGCCTGCTTGCCGCTGTACTCGTTGCGGGCGCAACTGTATGGCGCAAGATTCCATATATTAGGGCGTGTCAGCTCTTTTAGTGGTTTCATAATCTTATTTGTAAGAGGATTAGGAGAAGTAAGAAAATTAGGAGAGAATGTCCTCCAGCCTCACGGTCATGGCATTCTTGTGGGCATCGAGGTGTTCGGCTTCAGCCATGAGTTCCACGGCATGGCCTATGTGCGTTACTCCTTCGGCGGTGAGATGCTGGAAGGTGACCTTTCGGCAGTAGCTGTCAAGGTTCACACCATTATATGCTGTGGCATAACCATGTGTGGGCAGGGTGTGATTGGTGCCACTGGCATAGTCGCCGGCGCTTTCGCAGGCATACAGTCCAAGGAACACCGAGCCGGCATTTATCACCTGCTCAGCCATTTTCATATAGTTGGAGGTCTGTATTATGAGATGCTCCGGAGCGTATGCGTTGCTTATCGCCATTGCCTCGTCAAGAGTATTCACCAGCACCATACGGCTGTTGTCGAGACTCTTTGCCGCCATGTCCTTGCGCGGCAGCTGCTCAAGTTGCAGTGCTATCTCCTTTTGTACATTGTCGAGGATTGTCTCGCTCGTTGTTATTAGCAACACCTGTGAGTCGATGCCGTGCTCTGCCTGTGACAGCAGGTCGGCTGCAATGTATCGTGGATTGGCAGTGTCGTCGGCAATGACACACACCTCCGACGGACCGGCAGGCATGTCGATTGCCACATCGTGCAGGCTCACCTGCTGTTTGGCTGCCATCACATACTGGTTGCCGGGGCCAAATATCTTAAACACCTTTGGTACCGACTCCGTGCCGTAAGCCATTGCGCCTATTGCCTGCACTCCGCCAGCCTTGAATATCTTGCTTACTCCTGCCACGTGGGCTGCCACGAGAATAGCGGGATTTACCTTACCGTCGACCGACGGTGGTGTGCACAGCACAATCTCTTTGCAGCCAGCTATCTTGGCAGGTGTGGCAAGCATGAGTACGGTGCTGAACAGCGGTGCAGTGCCTCCAGGAATGTATAGTCCGACTTTTTCTATGGCGATGCTTTTCTGCCAGCACTCCACTCCCGGCTGTGTCTCCACCCGGCATCCGTCGAAATGTTGGGCGGCATGAAAGGCATGTATGTTGTGGTGGGCAAGACGGATAGCGTCAGCCAACTCTGGCGACACGCTGCGCATCGCCTCGCTGATTTCCTCATCGCTTACGGCGAGGCTGTCAAGCCTCACGTGGTCGAACTTCTCTTCATACTCCTTTACCGCCTCGTCGCCGCGCTGGCGTATGTCGGCAAGAACCTGACTTACGGTGGCATTGAGCTGTGACACGTCTATTTGCGGACGCACGCAGATGTCATGCCATTCGTTGGGGGATGGGTATCTGATGATTTTCATTGTTGTGCTATATATATAATAAGGTGTAGGTACCTTAGGTGTTTTTTCTATAAAATCATTTTCTCTATTGGGGTCACGAGGATGCCCTGCGCTCCCAGCTCTTTCAGCTTGCCTATGATTTCCCAGAAACGTTTCTGGTCGAGCACTGCGTGGATTGAGCACCATTCCTCATCGGCAAGAGGAATTATCGTGGGACTTTTCAGACCGGGCAGCACGCTGCATATTTCCTCAAGTTTTGCCTTGGGGGCGTTCATGCGCACATACTTCTTGTCCTCAGCCTGGCGCACGGCGGCAAAGCGGAAGAGCATCTCCTGCAAGATGGCGCGTTTGTTGGCATCCATCTGCTTGTTGCCTATGAGGAGCGCCTCGCTTTCCATTACAATCTCTACCTCGCGCAGATTGTTGCTAACAAGGGTGCTGCCGCTGCTCACGATGTCGAAGATTCCGTCGGCAAGACCAATGCCAGGACTAATCTCCACACTGCCTGTGATTACGTGGATTTCGGCTTTTATGCCATGTTTGTCAAGAAACGCATGCAGAATGGCAGGGTAGGAGGTGGCTATCTTCTTGCCGTTGAACCATTCCACACCTTGATAGTTGATATCCTTGGGTATTGCCAGCGACAGACGGCATTTACTGAATCCTAAGCGGCTGACAATCTCTGCATTTTCGCTGCGCTCCATAAACTCGTTTTCACCAACCACACCTATGTCGGCAACGCCGCTGGCGACACTCTGTGGAATGTCGTCGTCGCGGAGGTAGAGCACCTCCAGCGGAAAGTTGGGTGATTGAACTAACAGTGTGCGCTTTGATGCGCTGATTTTGATGTCGGCCTCGGCCAGAAGATTCATCGTGTCATCGTGAAGGCGACCCTTTGATTGTACTGCTATGCGTAACATTTTGTGTCCTGTAAATCTTTATTAACTTTAAAATCCTGTGCAAAGTTACTCATTTTTTTGGTATCGTGCAAGAAAATGAGTACTTTTGCACTCAATTTGTAATTAAATAAGGAAAAAATACGGAAATATAGTATGCAGGCAGCTTTTAAACTTCTGTTTTGTGTCATTTGTGCTTTGATTGTGTCGTGTATCGGAAGGCAGGAGCCTGCCGTGACGCCATGGGGTGAGGTAATTTCGGACAGCGTTGCCGACGACGGCTGTTTTGATCTTGACGACGTGGTGGCAAATGGCGAGCTGATAGCACTCACGCTCAACGGACCTGAGTCGTATTACCTCTATCACGGCAAGCCGCTGGGCATTCAATATATGATGTGCCAGAAATTTGCCGACCATATCAACGTGATGCTGCGCATGGAAGTGTGCCGCGACACGCTGGAAATGCTGCGCCGACTGATTAACGGCGATGCCGACATGATAGCCTGCCGGTTGCCTAAGAAGGGACTGGCACTCCCTGCCGACAGTCTGAAAATGCTGGAGTTTACCAAGGTGGGCAGCGACAGTGCAGGCGGTTATTGGGTGATGAGAAAGGAAAACGACGAGATGGTGAGGGAGGTGAACAAGTGGTATAAGCCCACACTGCCTGCCGAGGTGAAAAAGGAGGAGGCCTATCTGCTGGGCGCGGGAAGCATAAAGCGCCATGTGTTCTCGCCGATGCTCGACAGAAAGGGCGGCGTGATTTCGCGCTACGACAATCTGTTTATGAAGCATAGCCGCACCATACGCTGGGACTGGCGGCTGATGGCTGCGCAATGCTATCAGGAGTCTACGTTCGACCCTAACGCAAAGTCGTGGGCGGGAGCCTGCGGACTGATGCAGATTATGCCCGGTACGGCGGATATGCTGGGACTGCCGCGTGCAAAGATGTTCGACCCTGAGAGCAACATCGAGGCGGCGGCACGGTTTCTGGGGCAGCTCGACCGTAAGTTCAGCGACATCGGCAACCGTCACGAGCGCATAAGTTTCATTCTTGCCGGATATAACGGAGGTCCACACCATGTGCGCGATGCCATGGCGCTGGCGCGGCGCGACGGGCGTAATGCCAGCCGTTGGCGCGAGGTGGCACCTTATATATTAAAGCTTTCCGACCCTAAATACTACCGCGATCCGATTGTGAAAAACGGATACATGCGCGGCTCGGAGATTGTGGACTATGTGGACAAAATACACAGCCGCTGGGCTTCGTACCGCGGAGTGAAGACCCCGCGCATCGGGGCATCGCAGGTGATTGCGCCGCAGAGGGCGAAGCGTCATAAGAGAAAATTCACGGTGGAATAGAGGGCCTCAAAAAAAATAGTACTATTTTTGAAAATTTATAGTACTATTTTCTGAAATTTTTAGTACTATTTTTTTTGGGAAAATAGTACTATTTTTTTTTGAACCCTCCAGTGCTGCCTTGTAATTCCGCCGTTTCATGCTCATGCCTCGGTCTCGGGGAAGTGAATCATGGCGTTGCGCAGTGCCGCAGGGTTGCCCATGTCGTACATCTTGCCGTCAAGCTGTATGCCAATCATACCTTTTGCCTTGCGTACCCGCTCCAATGCTGAGGTAAGCTCAATCTCGCGCGGGTCTTCGTTTTCTGCAGCATCGAGAATGTCCATTGCCAGCTGGTCGAATACGTCCTGTGTCAGTATATACTGTCCGAACACCGAGAAGTATTCGTTTTTGCCGTCGGCATTCTGCACTCCGAGAAATTCCTCGGCGTAGCTTGCCTTGGGCTTCTCGTGCATTGTGCTCACGTTCAGGATTTTCCGCTCCTTGTTGTCTTCCCATATTCCGCAAAGTATTCCGTAGCGGCTCACCTCGGCGAGAGGTATGGGGTGGATGCTCACCATCAGCTGGTTGTGGCGCTCGTATGCCTCGATGAGCTGTAGGGCGCATGGCTTGTTGCTTGTGCTGCGGTAGATGGTGTCGCCAAGCATAAGCAGCACAGGGTCGCCGTGGGCAAAGTCCATGGCCTGATACACAGCATCGCCGAAACCTCGCTTTTCCTCCTGATACACATAGTGCAGATGCTTTCCAATTTCAAGTATGTGATTCTCGTAGTCACGGTGTTGCTGGCTGAGCTTCGCTATATGTTCGTCGCATAGAGGAGTTTCAAAGAAGTCGCGGTATTGCTTGCGCTCTTCCTTGCTGCCAAGGATGAGGCATATTTCCTCGATGCCGCTGGCGAGCAGCTCCTCGATCAGGATAAGTATCACAGGGCGCACCATGCCGTCGGGGCAGGGAATGGGGAAGAAGTCTTTCTTCATGGTTCGCGTGGCGGGGTAGAGTCGTGTGCCGAAGCCAGCTACTGGAATGATTGCCCTGCGCACGGTGTGCATGGGGTTGATGGTGAGCCGGTGGGCTTTCAGTCCATGTGAGTTGAGATATTCCTCAAGCTTGTGCTGGCACTCCTCGTCTTTTGCCAGAAACTGTATCGAGCCGTCGCCGTGGCTACCCACACCCTTTCCGCCGTAAATCCAGTCTTGAATATTAGGGTCGTTTAGGGTTTTCTCCAGTTTGGGAGCCTTCAGTGCATCGGACATTGGGGCGAGATATTTGTTGAACATCTCCTCAGCCTCGTTCATCAGTGCGCCAAGTGCCTTGGTGTCGCCGTTAGCCATGTATTTTGTGGCACGTCTCACAATGTCGAGGTTATACTCGCCAAGAGCTTTGTGTTCCATTTCCTCCTGTTCATTGGAGGCAAAGGGGTAGGCCTTGTTAAGGTCGCGCAGAATTTTGATTGTATCCTTTTCGGCGCAAAGGTCGGCAAATACCCAATAGAGCGGATTTTTCACAATCATCGGCTCCACAGAAATCTCGTCACCATCGAAGGTCATAAGGTTTGGCTTTACGCCAAAGGCGCAGGCTTGGTCAAGCCTTCCGCATCGCGATGATGTGCGAAGCTCGCCAAGGTAGGCGATGTTCATCTCGCCAAGAGTGTTGAGGTTTAGGTTATACAGCAGATTGAACGCCCTTGCCACAAGCACGCAGATGGCGGCGCTGCTGGAAAGTCCGCTCTTCAGCGGCAGCGTCATTCCTGTAATGCGGATGTTCACGCCACCTACTTTATACCATTCGAGCATATATGATGCCACACCGGCGCAATAGCAGAAAAATGAGCCGCTTTTTGCAATGTTGCGTAACTCCCTGTCGTTCATGCGGCAGGAAAAATCCTCCCACACCGTATCAAGCTCAGGAGCGCTGCAGCTCATTTTAAATATGTTAGACTTTTCCACCTCGGCATAGATACCCTGTTCTATACCTGTTACAATGGCTGCGCCGATTTCTACATCGGCGTTCATCGTGCGGTAGTGTCCGGCCCAGTCTGTGTGTTCTCCAAAGAGGCATAGACGTCCAGGAACAAAAATTTTGACCATAAATTAGTTGTTTTTACGTTTATGACTGCAAAAATACAAAAAAAATATGATAATTTGTATTTTTATCAAAAATAATTTGGTTAAAACAATAATTTTATTTACTTTTGCACAATAACATTTAATATAAACAAAAAACATTGCCTATCGAGACAGATTTACTTAATAAAAAACATTAAGTATGCAACAAACAAAGAAAATTACGGATGATAGTCTGGTAAGTGACTATTTGTCTGGTAAATGCCGTGCTTTTGATGAATTGCTCGCGCGCCATAAGTCACGTTTGTTCTCGTATATCCTTTTTATGGTAAAGGATGAGAATACGGCAAATGATTTGTTTCAGGAAACGTTTGTAAAGGTCATAACGTATCTGAACGAGGGCAGGTATAAGCCTAATGGCAAATTTTATTCGTGGATGACGTGCATCGCCCATAATGTGGTGGTGGACTATTACCGTATGTATAAGGAGTCAAAATTATGTATGCCTTCAGATGATGCTGCCATTTCAAATACTATCAGATGGTCGGTGGAAATTGTTAGTCATGAGGAGGAGCTTGTGTGCCAACAAGTGCTGGCTGATGTGAGACGGCTTATGGATTTTCTGCCGGTTCAACAGAAAGAAATAGTTTATATGAAATATTATCAGGACCTGACATTCAGAGAGATTGCCGAGATTCTTGATATTAGCATCAACACAGCTTTGGGACGTATGCGTTATGCGCTGATAAATATGCGTAAATTGGCAAAGAAACACAAAGTGACGCTCAATGTTGGTTGAGTTGACGAGTAAACAAGTAAATAAGTAGACGAGTAAATTAAGTAAACAGCAAATAACTCGTCAACTTGTTTACCCGTCAACTTGTCTACTTATTTTATAAAGCTCTCAGGTCGCTGATAGTCTTGTAGGGATTGTCTGATTTAAACACGTAACTTCCGCTGACAAGTACATCTGCACCTGCCGTTGCCAGTCGGGGAGCAGTTTCTGCCTGCACACCTCCGTCAATCTCAATCAGTGCCTTGCTGCCTGTTTCGGACATCAGTGTTTTGAGTCGCTTGATTTTGGAAATTGTATTTTCTATGAACTTTTGTCCGCCAAAACCAGGGTTGACACTCATAAGCAGCACCATGTCTACATCGGAGATTATGTCCTGTAGCACTGATACGGGAGTGGAGGGATTTAGGGTTACTCCGGCTTTCATGCCATTCTCGTGTATCTCATGAATGGTACGGTGCAGATGGGGGCAGGTCTCGTAGTGTACGTTCATCATCATGGCACCCAGCTTAGCTGTCTGCTTGATGTAGTTTTCGGGATGTATTATCATATAGTGTACATCGAGTGGCTTTTGGCACGCCTTGGCGACAGCCTCAAGTACAGGAAATCCAAAAGAGATGTTGGGCACGAACACACCATCCATGACATCAAGGTGAAGCCAGTCGGCATCACTGTTGTTTATCATTTCTATTTCCTTGTCGAGATGAAGAAAGTCAGCCGCAAGGAGCGAAGGGGATATTATGGTCATAATACAGACTTGTTTTTATTGTTTTATGGCTTGCAATGCCATCGTTTGTCTTGCCTTTTTATTATATATGTAGGCGAATTGTTTTATAAATGCCAGAGTTGACTCTCTTGGCAACAGCGTTTCCGGTGTAAAATACATCATAGGCGGTATGACTTTAAAATTTTTATTATTATTTTTTTCTATATGTATGTACTGTTGTATGTTTATATACCATCGTTATACATTGAATATATTATATAGAACGTAAGTCTCCGCTTTTTATTTTATTTGATGCGTTTTTATTTCACACAGCAGTCGGTGCAGTTTTTCTGACCGTTGATGAAGTCCTGGGCTTTCATCCTTTTCTTTCCTGCCAGCTGCAGCTCTTTTATCTCAATCATTTCGCCGTTGGCTGTGGATATGAACATCTGTTTTTTTGTGGCGCTTATTGTTCCTGCGGGCAGGTTGGCTGTTTCTGTTGTCGTCGCTGCCGAATAGATTTTCATTACAGTCTCCTTACCCTGTCCGTCGACGAGTGTTGTCCATGTGCCGGGATAAGGGCTGAGACCACGTATGAAATTATATATGTCTGTAGCGGGTTTTCCCCAGTCGATGCGGCATGTGTCCTTAAATATCTTGGGAGCGCAGTGCAGCCGCTGTCCGGCCGTGAGCAGCTGATCCTGAGGTATGGCTTCGGGATATCCGTTACAGTCTATAATCTTCTCTATCGTTTCAAGGCAAATTCTGGCTCCAAGGTGCATCAGACCGTTGTAAACATCCTCCACATTGTAGTTGTCGGCTATGTCGAAAGGCTTTTGCATGATAACTTTTCCCGTATCGATGTCGTGGTCGAGGAAAAAAGTTGTCACACCGGTCTGTGTCTCACCGTTGATGATAGCCCAGTTTATTGGTGCTGCTCCGCGGTATTGTGGCAACAATGCGGCATGAATGTTAAATGTACCGTATTCGGGCATGGCCCATACTACTTCGGGTAACATTCTGAAAGCCACAACAACCTGTAGATTTGCATTATACGATCTGAGCTGGCTTATAAATGCCTCGTCTTTCATCTTTTCTGGCTGTAGCACCGGCAGTCCGTGCTCTAAAGCATATTTTTTTACAGCCGAAGGTTGTAGCACGCTGCCGTGACGGCCAACGGGCTTGTCAGGTTGTGTTACAACAGCAACTACATTATAATTGTTTTGCACCAGAGTATGCAGCGTTTCCACTGCAAACTCTGGTGTCCCCATGAATATAATTCTTAAATCTTCTTTAATCATCCTGTTATTCTGTTTTTAGAACTGCCACCATTTCTTTTTCTTGCTGTGATGATGGTGGTGAGAATACGGGTTATGGCTTTCGCCCGACTCTGCTTCTTCCAAAATCTGATCCCATTTCTTGTGTTGGGTTATCATTCTGTAAATGGTTCCCCAGTCAGGCAATCCGCCAACATTTCTGTCGTCAATAAACATATCTACTTTCAGTTTGCGGCTGAAGTGACTGTTGTTTTCCAGAGTCTCCTCAGGGTAGTCGCGATTTACTGCGTAAAATTCCACTCCGCGTTCACGGCAATACTCCACAGCCTCGTCAAGAAGCTTGCCTTCACGCACGCTCCATAATATCAGTTTGTGACGATCGTTTATCAGCATTTTGAGAGTGTCGATGGCAAATGGAATTTCCTCGCCAATCTCCGGATATTTGTGGGTGACGATAGTGCCGTCAAAATCAACTGCTATTGTCATAATTATATTAATGTACTTTTATTAATTATATTTTTATGGAGTCGTCTTGGGCGTTGCCATAGTGGCTTTGGCGGTAATTGCCGTAGCTGCCGTAGTTGCCGTAGTGTCCGTATCTGCCGTATGCGCTATATCCATAGCGTGCATACTTTCCGTAGCCATAGTAATAGCCATATTTCTTCTTTGACATATCAATACCGTTGAGCACTATGCAGCAGTTAGGCATTTTTTTCTCTTTTGCCAAATCTTCAAACATTTGGATGCTGCTCTTGGGAGTATAGTCTGCACGGCACATGAATACGGTTACATCGGTGTGTTTGCCTATATGCAGGGTGTCTGTAACCAATCCTACAGGGGCCGTGTCGAGAATGATATAGTCAAATTCTTCCTTGAGCACATCGATTATATCACCTAAATTCCTGCGTGCCAGCAGCTCAGTGGGGTTGGGAGGTGTTGGACCTGCGAGAATCAGTTTAAGATTTTGGTTTACTCCCGACGGACGCAACTGATTTATTACATCCTCTTTTGTCACTACTGATTTGGCAAGTAGTGGCGACATACCGCCAGAGCGGTCGGATACTTTGAACAGTTTACCTAATGCCGGCTTGCGTATGTCAAGACCGAGAATGACAACACGTTTGCCAAGGAAAGCGAAACTTGCTGCAAGGTTTGCCGCGTTGAAAGTTTTACCTTCTCCTGATGTCGACGATGTGAAAAGTATTACTTTTTCATTCTCTTTGAGCATAAATTGTATATTGGTGCGCAGTGAGCGGAAAATCTCATCAATTTGGTTGTTCTTATTTTCTTGCACCACGATGCCTGCGTCACTTTTTACATTTTCGCTTGCCACAGGTATATCGGCAATTATAGGCAGGCTTGTTGTCTTTGCTATGTCCTCGCGGCTTTCAATCTTGTATCTCATAAGCTGCAGCACATATATAATAAGGAAAGGGATGCCAAATCCCAAAACTACAGCCGCCAGCAATATTATGCTGTTTTTGGGACTCACCTTACCTTCATACAGAGGAGCATCTATGAGTTTTCCCTTGTCGGCTGTTGCTGAAAGTGAGATTGAGTTCTCCTCGCGCTTCTGCAGCAGCATGAGATATAGTCCTGATTTTACTTCCTGCTGTCGGCCTATTTGTGTAAGCATACGCTCTTGTGCCGGTGTGCTTGCCACACGGTTTTGGTACATAGCATATTGGCTTTCTATGTTACGTAGTCTTATGTTTGCACTCTGGTGTGCTTGTGACAATGCTTCTTTGATGCTTGTCTGCAGTTCATCGAGTGTAGCTGTGAGGACCTGCACTTGTGGTGCAATCTCACTGGCTGACCTTAACAGGCGGTTGCGGTCCAGCACGTTTTTGTTATATTGGTTGATGAGTGCTGTTGATGCTTCGTCCTGTAGTCCGATGTTGGAAGGTATAATCTGATATTTGTTCGATGGATTGTCGATGTATTGCCTCAAATACTCCATGAGCTGTATCTGGGATCTTGATTCTGACAACTTTGTTGAATATTCACTTGTTTGTGTCAGGGTTTGTGTTGCGTCAAGTTTCAGTTCTGTGATGCTGTTGCGGCGCTTGTAGCTTTCCAAATTACTTTCTGTATCGCTCAATTCTGCATCAATCTTTTCCAGTCGTCCGTTAATGAATTCCTCGGTTTTTATGGCAATTTCGTTTTTGTCCTCATTGGCTTGCTCATTGTAAACAAACGCAAGTTCTTTCAAAAAATCGGTCGCTCTGTGATACTCTTTGTCTTTCAGTGTGATTTGTGCAATGGATGTCATTTTTGAGGTCGGCTCTATCTCCATTGCCTGGGCATAAGCCATACCGACAATTCGTGGCGAGGTGATTGTCGCATATTCTGGTTTGCTCAAAGTCACAGCTTTGCTGTTTCGGTTTTTTGTGAAGGTAATCATTCCGCATGGTGACTTATATATATATGGTAGAGTCCTGAACGACGTGTTGAATTCAATCTTGTCATCGTTTTCGTCGTATGTATATCCTTCAACGATATAATTGTCTTCCGCCCATTCTATTTTGAGATGTATTGGTGCAGGAACATCCGATTCATCCATTTTAGTGAGACTCATTGCATCCAAATCCACATTTATCGGCTGTGTTTTGTACACAAGATGATTTTTCACTCTTCCGTACATCTTGTATTCCACATACATTTTGAGGTTTCTCACTGCCATTATTGAAAGACTGTTGCTTTGGAGTATTTCCACCTCATTGTCTATACCTGCACTGTTGGTCATAAATCCCAGATCCTGCATATTGGCAAGCATCTGATTGCCGAGGTTACGGTTGTTTTGCTCGTCTTTAATAAGCATTTTTGCTGAAACCTGATAAACAGGACTTTTGTAGCGCAGGTATATCAAAGCTCCGCACAGGAATATGAATACAGACAATGCGAACCATTGCCAGTTTAATAATAATGTGACCAAAATAGTACGGAAATCGAAGCTGCTTTCTTCATTAATGTTGTTTTCAGCCCCATTGTTTTCAATATTGTTTTCTGCCATTTTGTTGAAATGTGGTAATATGTATTAAACTTCTACTATAATATAATAAATTAAATTCAATTGTATATATTGATTACAGCTGCATCAGGTATTTGCCATAGTCATTTTTCAGCATTGGCAGTGCCAGCTGTCGGAGCTTTTCCTTGTCAATCCATCCTTTGCGGTAGGCAATCTCCTCAAGACACGCAATTTTCTGTCCTTGGCGCTTTTCAATAACCTCAATGAATGTTGATGCCTCGCTCAATGAGTCGTGTGTGCCGGTGTCAAGCCATGCGAATCCACGTTGCAGCGTCTGCACCTTTAGGGTCTTTTGTGCAAGATAGTGCTGGTTGACTGTTGTTATCTCCAGCTCGCCACGTGCTGATGGCTTGATGTTCTTTGCCACTTCAACCACACTGTTGGGATAGAAATACAGTCCTACGACTGCATAGTTGGATCTTGGATTCTGTGGCTTCTCCTCTATGCTTAGGCAGTTGCCGTCAGCATCAAACTCTGCTACGCCGTATCTTTCAGGGTCATTGACATAATAGCCGAAAACTGTGCTTAAACCGTTCTCTGCATTTTCTACGCTATGTTTTAACAATGCGGAAAAGCCGCTGCCATAGAATATGTTGTCGCCCAAGACCAGACATACGCTGTCACTGCCTATAAACTTTTCTCCTATTATGAATGCCTGAGCCAAACCGTCGGGTGATGGCTGTTCAGCATATTCAAACTTCACACCCAGGTCGTCGCCATTTCCAAGCAAACGTTTGAATCCAGGCAGGTCGTGAGGAGTACTTATGATAAGTATATCCCTGATACCTGCAAGCATAAGTACAGATATGGGATAGTATATCATAGGTTTGTCAAATATGGGTATCAGCTGTTTGCTGATACCTTTAGTGATTGGGTAGAGACGTGTGCCGCTTCCACCTGCAAGAACTATTCCCTTCATAAAATATCTTATTCTATTATTTTCTTTATAATTGACATTGTTTTATTCTCAAGTTTTTTCCTAAAAAACTGAGATTTCACTTTTAAAAGCTATACTTTTTTGTTATTGGCTGCAAAGGTAATATATTTTTTTAGATAAAGTGTGTTTTTTGCGATATTTTTTTGAATTTGTAGTTTTTTTTAGTAACTTTGCACTCAAATTTGAATTATAACATAAATTAAACATAAAAAGGAAATGAGTTTTTTTTCAAAATTATTAAAACGCGATAGTGATACAGAACAGGAAAAAAAGACTGGTGGCATGGAAGATTTTATGACCCTTGTAAGGGTATATTTCCAGGCTGCAATGGCTGCCGACCTTAACATAACCAATCTGGCAGCGCTACCTGACCTGCGTGTGTTTAAGTCAACCCTTCATGTGCCTACGGTAAATAACAAACTTGGTGTGGGTGAGAAGTCGCGTTGCAAAAAGATGCTGAAGGACATCTACGGCATGGAAGACATGTTTTTCAAGGAGATAGACCACAGTTTGCGCAAACGTTGCAAGAAAGTGCAGGATGTGCAGGTATATATGCTCCAGTTCCAAAATTACACACAAGACTTGATGATGCTTGTGGCCAATCTTCTTAAGGTAAAGCTTCGCATACCGTCGTTCTTTAAAGGTGCCATTCTCTCTATGGTGGAAAAGACCGTTAACGACATATTCAACAAAAACGACTATAGCGACCTCGGTATAATGAAGACTTGTGTCGGTGTGCGTCAATATGCGCAGAAGTTGGAATTCTCTCAGGAGTGGACCACACATTTTGTGCAGACTGTTGTGATTCTTGCCAAAAAAGAGCCAAAACAGCAGGATAAGGAAAAATAATAAACGGTGAGGTTTAAAAAACATTAAAAGAAATACTGCTTTTGATGTTTTTTGCAAATAAAATCTTACTTTTGTAGCCAATACAATAACGGTTTATGACAGAAAACGAACAAATATTAGGGTTGTTGCAGGTCAAAGTGGCGCAATTGTTATCCAGATTCAATGAGTTGAGGCAGGAGAATGCAGAGTTGCGTGTCAGGCTTGAGGAGAAGGCAAGGCTTGCGGAACGCCTGCAGGCAGAGCTCAACACTAAATGTTCGGAATATGACAGTCTGAAAGCCGCGAAAGTATTGTCGGTGAGCGACACCGACATTGAGCAAACCAAGGACAGGCTGGCTCGAATGATAAGAGATGTGAATAAGTGCATTGCAGTCTTGAAACAATGACAAAGGTGAAAACATTAACAAGGACTGAACACGATGGCAGAGCTGAATAACGAGAAATTACATATCAAGTTGCACGTTTACGACGAGGATATTGATGTCACTATAAACCGTAGTGATGAGGAATATTACCGTCGTGCAGCACGATTTATTACCGATAGGTACAACCGGTATGCCGAAGGATATAAAGGGCGTAAGAGTGACCATACCATATCACTCTATGTGCTTATCGATATTGCCCTTCAGTATGAGATGCTGGTTGATAAAAAGGACACCGACCGATATAATGATATTCTCAAACGACTCGCCGCTACTATCGACGATGCACTTTCGCGTACTGATGATAAGTGAATTAGGAATGAAAGAATATTATTAACACATTAAAAAACATTTTATATATTATGGAAATGATACCCATGATAATCGTCGCAGTGGTGGCGCTTGCCATTGGCATTGGAGGCGGTTACTATATTTTCCTGAAAGTAATTAATGGAAAATATAAAGACAGAATGGCACAGGCTGAGAAAGAGGCTGAAGTTGTCAAGGAGAAAAAATTGCTGGAAGTAAAGGAGAAGTTCCTCAACAAGAAGAGCGAGCTTGAGAAAGAGGTGCAGCAGCGCAACCAGCATTTTCAGCAGAACGAGAACCGCCTGAAGCAGCGCGAGATGTCACTTAATCAGCGCCAGGAAGAGCTTGGACGCCGTAAGAACGAGCTTGACAACTATCAAGTTCGTATTGACAATGAGAACAAGAAACTTCAGCTTCGTCAGGAGGAACTGGAGAAGATGCAGCTCAAGGAGCGTGAGAAGCTGGAGGAACTCTCTGGCTTGTCGGCACAAGAAGCTAAGGAACGCCTTGTAGAGTCGCTTAAGGATGAGGCACGTCTTGACGCGCAGAGTTATATCAACGAGATTGTAGATGAGGCAAAGCTCAACGCCAATGCACAGGCACGCAAGATTGTGATTCAGACAATTCAGCGCACAGCCACCGAGGTGGCTATTGAGAACAGCGTAAGTGTGTTCCATATTGACAACGATGAGGTGAAGGGACGCATCATCGGCCGTGAGGGACGCAACATCCGTGCCCTTGAGGCTGCCACAGGTGTGGAGATAGTTGTGGATGATACTCCAGAGGCTATCGTAATATCTGCCTTCGACCCAATCCGCCGTGAGACTTGCCGCTTGGCTCTTCATCAGCTTGTTGCCGACGGACGTATACATCCAGCACGTATCGAGGAGGTTGTGCAGAAGGTCAAGAAGCAGCTTGAGAACGAGGTTATCGAGACTGGTAAGCGCACCGTTATCGACCTTGGTGTTCATGGTCTCCATCCTGAGCTTGTGCGCATCATCGGTAAGATGAAGTACCGCAGCTCTTACGGTCAGAACCTCTTGCAGCATGCCCGTGAGACTGCAAACCTCTGTGCCGTTATGGCAAGCGAGCTGGGACTCAATCCAAAGAAGGCAAAGCGTGCCGGACTGCTTCATGATATCGGTAAGGTGCCCGATGAGGAGAGCGAGCTGCCACACGCACTCTATGGTGCCAAGATAGCTGAGAAGTATAAGGAGAAACCAGATATCTGCAATGCCATTGCCGCTCACCACGATGAGTGCGAGATGAACACTCTGCTTGCTCCTATCGTTCAGGTGTGTGATGCCATCAGCGGTGCCCGTCCGGGAGCGCGCCGTGAGATAGTTGAGGCATACATCAAGCGTCTCAATGACCTTGAGGCTATCGCAATGTCTTATCCTGGCGTTACCAAGACCTATGCCATTCAGGCCGGTCGTGAATTGCGCGTAATAGTAGGTGCCGACAAGATGGACGATGCCGAGACAGAGGCACTCAGCGGAGAGATAGCTGCAAAGATTCAGAACGAGATGACTTATCCTGGTCAGGTGAAGATTACAGTTATCCGCGAGACACGAAGTGTGGCTTACGCAAAATAATAAAGTAAGATTATGTAATAAAAGGAGTAGGAGATGTAAGAGGAGCGAGACTTCTCCTACATCTCCTAACTTTCTAACCCTTTCAGTTTTTCTTACCTTTCCTACTCTTTCTAAACCTCTTAATTTTCCTACCCTTCTTACAATTTCATTCTTTAAAATTATGAGTTACAAAACATTGATATTCGACCTTGACGGCACTTTGCTCGACACTATTGCCGACCTTGCCGCCAGCACAAACTTCGCTTTATGCAAACATGGTTATCCAGAACATTCGGTTGATGATGTGCGCCGCTTTGTGGGCAACGGAGTGCGCAAGCTTGTGGAGCGTGCCTTGCCGCAGGGGTACACTGACGAGGAGTTTCAGTCAACCTTTGCCGACTTCAAGGAGCATTATGCTGAGCATAATGTTGTGAAGACCGTTCCTTATGCTGGTATAATGGATGCGCTGAATGAGCTGAAGGCGCGTGGCTATAAGATGGCTATCGTAAGCAATAAGTTCGACGGGGCTGTGAAGAGTCTTGCCGCTCACTTCTTTACCGGAGTGATTGAGGTTGCCATCGGTGAAACTTCATTTATCCACCGCAAGCCGGCTCCCGATATGGTATTTCAAGCATTGAAGGAATTGGGTAGCAATGTCGAGGAGTCACTTTATATAGGTGATTCCGAAGTGGATATCGCCACAGCAAAGGCTGCAGGTATGGATTGCCTCTCGGTGGCATGGGGCTTTCGCAGTGAGCAGACCTTGGTTGAGGCTGGAGCAAGCCGCATAATCCATAAGCCGTCAGAGTTGTTGGAGGTTTTGCCTCCAACTTCCCCTAACTCCCTTTAACTCCCCTAACTCCCTTTAACTCCCCTAACTCCTTCTATTATATTATGAAACGTATAGGAATTATCAGTGATACCCATTCGTATTGGGATGACAAGTATCTTCACTACTTTGAGCCGTGCGACGAGATTTGGCATGCAGGCGACATAGGCTCCGTGGAGGTTGCAAAGCGTCTGGCAGAGTTCCGCATCTTCCGTGCTGTTTATGGCAACTGCGACGGCGGCGACCTGCGTCTTATGTTCACCGAGCGTCTGCGCTGGAAGTGTGAGGATGTTGATGTGCTTATGAAACACATCGGCGGCTATCCAGGTAACTATGACCCGAGTGTGCGCGGTCAGATTTATGCCTCGCCGCCAAAACTCTTTATCAGTGGTCATAGCCATATTCTCAAGGTAAAGTATGACAAGACGCTTAATCTTCTGCACATCAATCCTGGTGCCGCAGGACTGCAGGGATGGCATAAAGACCGCACCATCGTAAGACTGACCATCGACGGCTGCGACTTCAAGGACTGTGAGGTTGTGACGCTTGCGGGCAACAATAGGTGAGATATTGCTGTCTCTGTTCCTTATTATGGTCAACACCTACCTGACGACAGTGTGGAGCGTTGTGCCCTTGCTGTCTATCATATAAAGGCTAAGGTGCTCCTTCGTCGCGGCAAGCACCGAGAATCCCGTGGCTGGAGAGCAGAACACAGTGCCGTCAGTAGCCTTCACCTTACGCGACAGCGCGCCTGCTGAGTTCACCACGTAGTCAATGCCGTCGGACTTGCGTATATGCTGGAAGTTGTGGATGTGTCCGCATACATACATCGACACATTATTATATTTATGGAATACGGGCAACAGCCGGCGCCGCATGTCCTCCTGTTCGGCAATGTCCTTCTTGGTCTCAGCATAAAGGGGATGGTGTCCCACGACGATAACCCAATCTTCCTTTGCCGACTTCAGTGTGGCGTCAAGCCATTGCAGCTGTCTCTCCACGTCCAGCCTTGCGGCATCAGGATAACGGTTGTCCGTACGGTAGCTGTCAATGAGCGGCGTGGTGTCTATGAAAACGACACGCAGCTTCACTCCAGCCTTGTCGTCGCTAAAGACCTTCGTATAATAGCGGTCTTCCATCTGCCAGCGGCGGCTGACATTCGAGTAGTCGAGCACGGCCTGAGTATTGCCCCTGTATTCATGGTTACCGAGCACCGGCAGCCAGCTTATCATCAGCTCGGGATGAGAGTATATCAGCTCGTAGTTTGTCATCCACAGCGGGTCATTAACGGATGCCACTCCGTCAAAGTGATGAACATCTCCTGTGGCAATAATCGCCTCAGGACCTATCTCCTCAGCCATGTCTCCCATTAACTGCGCTATCGGCTTCTGGTCGTAATAGCCGTTACGTCCCAAGTCATTGGCAATAAAGAGATTGACATCGCCCTTTAGCTTGCGCCACTCATCCTGAGTCTGGGCGTTTGCCGCAACACATGCGAGCAAAGAAATGACTATGGCAGCGAGCACTGCCCATAAATTGCGCTCTGCGCGCCTTAACTGCATCTGTATATCTGTTATATCTGTTGTGTTCATTGTTTTATGCATTTATATTTAATGTTCTACAAATTAATCTTGAATCCTGCGTTCACCTTCACACCATAGTACTCTGTCTGCATCGTGCGGTCCTTTGTTCCCTGATAATAGCGGAGAGGCTGATTTAGAAGGTTGTTTGCCTCGGCGAATACCGTAAACTTAGTCTGCTTGCCCCATGTATAAGAGGCGTTGAGGTCGAGATAGCTGACCTTGTCGTAGTAGCGGTCGAGCTCGCGGCTGCCTGTATTCATCTGGTCGATGAACGACGAGGCGAAGTTGTATGAAAGGCGGATGTTGACGCCTCCCTTCTCAAAGTAGAGTGAGGCGTTGGCGGTATGCTCTGGCGAACCTGCCATTCTGATATCATCACCGTTGTCAATGCCCAAGCGTGGGTTGTAGTTGCGTGTTGTAGTGTGGGTGTAAGTATAGTTGCCGTAGAATCCGAGACAGCGCAGCGACGGGGCGATGAAACCGAAGTCGCGCTGATAAGCCGCCTCCACGCCATAGACGCGGGCATCGTATGCGTTCATGTTCTGGGTTACCTCAAACATCTCTTCATTGCCTGTCAAGCCGAGCTCCTCGCCTGTGTAATAGCCGAGAGTCTCAATGTTGACATTCTTCATGTCCTTGTAGAAGAGACCGAGACTGACCATGCCGATGCTCTTGAAATAATGGTCGATGGAGAGGTCGAAATTCCATGCCGTCGTGGGCTTTATGTTCGGGTCTCCGATGGTTGCCTCCTGGTCAGCGATGTTGAATCTCTTGTTTGCCACGAGAGCCGAGTATTTCGGGCGTGACATTGTCTTTGTCAATGATGCCCTGACGCTTCCGTCATCGCCAGTCTTATATCTCAACAGCAGACTCGGCAGCAGATTGGTGTAGTTGCTCTTGTATTCGCCCGTAGGCTTGAGACTCTCGTTGTCATTCTCGTCCATTATATAGTTTACACCGCTTGTATTCAGACGTGTGTTTTCTATACGCAAGCCGATTGTCGCGTCAAGTCTCTTGCCGAGCTTCTGGTCGAGTCGCAGATAACCGGCATGTATCTGCTCCGTTGCCTCATAGTTGCCAGCCTCCTCTTCCAATACCTCAGCTCCATCAGCCTTGTTGAAGTCAATGCCTCCCATATAGTCCTTGCTTACAAACTGTGTGCCGATTGGGTATTGGCTGCCTGACATAAAGCCGTCCCTTATCTTATATGTTATGTTTGTCTTCCAGTCGGGTATGTATTTGTCTTCGGCGTCGGTATAGTCGTAGTATTCGGTGTTGCGCTCCTTGTCCTTGCGTGTGTATTTGTAGCCGAATTTCAAAGAGTTGCCATACAGTCCCTTAGAGAGCGGAAGCGTGAAGTTTATTCTCTCCTTAATCTCATTCTCCTTTATCGACTGGTCGGAGTTGCAAAGTTCGTCGAGTTTCCATTTCGCCTCATCGAAAGCAGGAATTGACAATGTTGAATATGGCTGTCTCATACCTATATCTACAAACGACTCGCCGAAGTTCATATCGCTGTTGCCCTTCAGTTTCAATCCGATATACCGCTCGTTGGGACGGTCCTCAGTGGCACGCGAATAGCTTGAAGTCCAGTCTAACTTCAGATTTCCGAAGTTATGCTCTCCGTCAAGAGTGAAGTCCATGGTCTGCTGACGCTCAAGTCTTGCGCCCTTGGTGTCGTCGGCTCCAGCCTTCGTCTGCAACACTATGCTCTGGTCCTTAGCGTCAGAATTGAGCTTCTTGTAACTGATGCGGTAACGGTTCTCCCAGTCATTGCGGCGGTTATAGATGCCCTTGAATGAAATCTTGTGCAGCGGATTGAACTGGTAGTCAAGGGCAAGTGAGTAGCTCTGACGCTCACGTGTGACATAGTATTGCCTTACCTGCGCCTCTTTCAGCTGTATCTCGCCTTTCTTCTCCACATATTCAAACTCTGTATTGTCTGAGCCTCCGGGAGCGTACTGATAGGATGCGCTTGCCATTACTCCCAACTTGTTGCCGAAGAAGCGGTCTCCCCATGTTCCGCCAATATTCCACTGGGGCTTGCCCGAAATCCATGTATAGCCTGTTGAGCCTGTGAAGTTAAGCACACGGCGGTATGGAGTGTTTTTCGTGACGAGATTGATTGAGCCGCCTATGGCGTCGCCGTCCATGTCGGATGTGACGACTTTCGACACCTCAATCGTCTGCACCATGTCGGCAGGAATAAGGTCCAGCTGAACGTTACGGGTGTCACCCTCGGCGGAGGGCAGACGGTTGCCGTTTACCGTCACCGATGTCAGGTCGGCGCTTGTGCCTCTCACCTGTCCGAAGCGTGCCTCTCCCTGGTCATATTGCACATTGATACCGTTAATACGCTTTAGCGCGTCACCGATGTTCGAGTCGGGAAATTTCCCTATTTGGTCTGCACTTACCACATTGGTGACACCCATGGCGCTTTTTTGCATCTGCAAAGCCTTCCTCTGACCGGCAAAAGCGCCTTTTACACTTACCTCCTGCAACTCAAGTCCCTCCGACATAACAATGTCGGTGACGATTACCTTATTGGAATTTGTCACGTTCACCTTTTTATATATAGGAGTATATCCCACGTATGACACTTTCAGCGTGTAAGTGCCGGGCTTGATGTTCGGCAACTTATAGAATCCGTTGATGTCCGCCGTCACACCAGTGTGCAGGCTTTCAATCTGAATGGTCGCTCCCGGGAGCGTGTGTCTTTCGGTGTCAGTCACCTGACCGCTGATAATGCCGAAACTTGTCTCTTCCACCACTTCAGCAGCCAATGACGCCACTGTCGCGGAAACGGCTACCAATGCCGTAGCCATAAGTTTTTTTACTGTTTTCATTTCTTGTTTTAAAAAATAAACTTCTGTTCATTACGTTTTTCGGGTGCAAAGGTACGGCGGCAAAATTACAAAGGCATGACGGAAATAATAAAAACATGATACATATATATTTAGATATTGTTTCATGTTGTAACTTATTTTTATTACAGATTTTTGTTCATTTATGCGTTGGTCTGCGATTCTTTTTGTAATTCAGCTGACAAACTTAGAGTTGAATATTCTGAACTTGGCTATTGCATTCTTAATAACGAAATACGGAAGATTAATCAGTTTTATCCGATGATAGAGGTGCGGAAGGTGTGTATGATGCCCGACCACATCCACATGATAGTGAGAGTGGATGAGGACATGCCGAAAGATAAGCATCTTGGAAAAGTGATGGCTGGTTTCAAATCCGGGTGCAACAATGCCTATTGGAGATTGTTCAACATTAATGAAACTCCGAGAAAAGGGCTTTTTGAGACGGGCTACAACGACAAGATACTGATGCATGAAGGGCAGCTTGACAACTGGAAAGCCTATCTTGACGACAATCCTCGTCGGTTGTTTATAAAAAGGAAGAATCCCGAGCTCTTCACCGTACTGCAAGGTATGGAAGTGGCAGGGAGAACTTGTCAGATAGTGGGCAACCGTTTTCTTCTCGACATCCCTGATAAGATGGCGGTTGTTGTTCACCGTCGCTATACGGACGCAGAGAATGCCAGTTTGCGTGAGGAGTGGCTGGCATGTGGCGAACGGGGTGGGGTGCTTGTGAGCGCTGCTATCTCAAAGAAGGAGAAAGAGGTGCTGCGCGAGGCAATGAACCGCGGCTATCGCATCATCCTCTTGCGTGAGAACGGCTTTCCGAAGATGTACAAACCTTCAGGGGAGAGCTTTGATGCTTGCTCAGAAGGGCTGCTTCTGCAAATATGCCCATGGGAATTTCACATGGAGAAGAAAGCCATAACCAGGGCACAATGCCTGGAGCTTAATGAGATGGCGGAGAGGATTGCTGGACGAGGATAGAGTGAGAACGGCATATAAAGAGGCAAGGAGGCGCAAGGTGCAAGCGGCAAGGCGGTGCAAAAGGCAAATTGGCGCAAGAAGCACAAGCGACAAAATCGCTTGGAACAGTAATGGGAGAAGGCGGTAGCGTTACTGTTTTCGGCAGTTTTGCTGTCGATACTTCGATATATTTCACAAAGGAGCTCTATACGGGCAGGCTTTGCAACACAGCATAGCCAACAATGCAGCAGGTACTGAAAATCTGCTGCATTGCTGGTTATGAATGGCTTTGTATAAAGCTCTGTTATATTTTATCCGAATATCTTCTTACTTCTTCGGTAAACTGGTCGATGCGCTGCATTTCTTTCGGGATGTTTATACGCTGCGGACAATGCTCGTTGCACTGACCGCAACCGATGCAGTGGTCAGCCTGACGCAACTTCGGCACGCTGCGGTCGTAGCCCACAAGATAGGCGCGGCGGTGCTTCTCGTATTCCGGGTCCTTTGTGCCTCGGTTAGGCATCACGCCGTCGTTGATGCACTTGTTGAAGTGGCTGAAGATGGCAGGGATGTTCAGCCCGTAGGGACACGGCATGCAGTAGTTGCACTCGTTGCAGGGGATGGTCTTGAGGTTGTAAATCTCGTCGGCTATGCTCATCAGCATCTTGTCCTCATCCTTTGTTATCGGCTCAAGCGGCGAGTAGGTTGCCACATTCTCCTGCAGATGTTCCATATATGTCATTCCGCTGAGCACGGTGAGCACTCCCTCCGGTGTGCCTGCATAACGGAAAGCCCAGCTTGCCACGCTGTCCTCAGGCCGCTGCTGTTTCAGTTTCTTGGCTATGTATGTGGGCAGGTTGGCGAGACGTCCGCCAAGCAGCGGTTCCATTATCACGGCGGGAATCTTGCGCTTGCGCAGTTCTTCGTAGAGATAGTTGGCATCGGTGTTGCGCGGATTTATCTCGTCGGCATAGCTCCAGTCCAGATAGTTAAGCTCAATCTGCACGAAGTCCCACTTATATTTCCCTTCATCGTGCCATTTCAGCAGCATGTCGTAGATTTTCACGTCGCCGTGGTATGAGAAACCGAGGTTGCGTATGCGTCCCTTCTTCTTTTGCTCCACCAGCCAGTCGAGAATGCCGTTGTCAATGTAGCGTGAGTTGAAGGTGGCAAGCGCATCGTCGCCCATGCCGATGCCGTGGAGCAGCAGATAGTCCACGTAGTCGGTTTGGAGATACTTCAGTGAGTTCTCAAACATCTTTATCGACTCTGCCCTCGACCATGTGTCGGGTGCGAAGTTCGACAATTTTGTGGCTATGTAGTATGTGTCGCGCTTGTGGCGCTTCAGCGCGATGCCTGTTGCCGACTCTGAGCGTCCCTGACAGTAGGCTGGTGACGTGTCGAAGTAGTTTACACCGTGCTCCAGGGCGTAGTCCACCTGACGGTTAACCATCTCCTGGTCAATGTCGGCATCGCTGTTCTCCCTGCCGCTTGCGCCGCCGATTACCGGCAGGCGCATCATGCCGTAACCCAGTATCGACACCTTGTCGCCTGTGATGTTGTTGGTTCTCACGGTCATCTTGCCGCGTGGCTTCAGGCTTTTGTCCGAAGTCCTGGCGGCAGACGTGTTGCTGTCTTTCTCCTTGCAGGCAGCCAGCAGTGCCGATGACGCCACGGCTCCTCCTGAGAATATCTTTAGAAAATCGCGTCGGTTTATTGTTTTCATCTTAATCTCCTTTTATATATATAATAAAGGTGTATCCCTGAAAATGATTTTCTGAAATCACCGGTTTTAAATCTCCCTGTGTACCTCGTGCCCCTCGACATAGATAGCCGACAACGGACGTGACGGACACAGATTCTCGCATGCGCCGCAACCGATGCACACAGCTGTGTTAACCACAGGTATCTTTAAAGTATTTCTGTCCTTCGGGTCGGCGTTCTTGTCTAATGGCACCATGGCGATGGCACCCGTTGGACAGTGGCGGGCACAGTTGCCGCACTGCTTGCCGTCGGTCACAGGAATGCAGTTTTTCCTTATCCACACAGCGTGACCTATCTGGATGGACGATTTCTTGTCCTTGCCAATCTTGGTTATCGCGCCTGTGGGGCAGAGGTCGCTGCATCGTGTACACTCGGGACGGCAGTAGCCGCGCTCGTAACTCATTGTGGGCTGCATCAGTGTGCTTAAGTTTGTAGACGGGCGAAGCACACCGTTGGGACAAGCCGATACGCAGAGCTGGCACGAAGTACAGTGTTGCGCCATGTTCTGTGCCGACAGTGAGCCTGGCGGCGTTATGGGCGTTCCGCGGTGTGGTATCTCCTTTTCCTCTATCTCAGCCAGTCCGCCGTCGAGTTTTGCCTGTGCCGATGCCGTGGCTGCGGCAGTGGTTGCCATTGCAGTGGCAAGCAGGAACGAGCGGCGCGATGTGTCGGGATTCTCATCCTTTTTTACTGTCGGTACGGCTTTTGCGTTGCGGCTTAGCGACAGTGCTCCGTGGTGACACTTCTCTATGCAGTCGCCGCACACTACGCAGCGGCTGTAGTCTATCTCATGATTCTTGGAATCGATGCACGAAGCCTTGCAGTTGCGGGCGCACAGTCCGCAGCTGTTGCACTTGTCGGTGTCAATCCTTATCTTGAACAGCGAGCGGCGTGCGAAGATGCTCAGTATCGTGCCCACGGGGCAGATGGTGTTGCAGTAGGTTCTGCCGCCGCGCCATGCCAGAATGGCTATGATTATGAATGTGATGGCGGCTATGGCAAGAGTTATGCCGCTGCGCAGCCACACATCGGTGGAGTAGAAAGCGTAGCTGTCGGCATGCTCTGCTGCAAGGGCGAGCAGGTTGTTGCTCCATTGGTAAATAGGCAGAAGCAGCGCACCGACCATACGTCCGTAGCTGCTGTATGGGGCGAGCAGCGACACGATGATGTTCACTCCAGCCACGGCGGCTACGAGGAACACGAAAAGCACGCCGTAGCGCAGTATCCGCTTTTCGGGCGAGTGGCTGAAGCGGTTTTTCTTTTTTCTTCTCTTTGCGATGATGTCCTGCATGATGCCCAGCGGACATATCACCGAACAATAGATGCGTCCCAGCAGCATGGTGAGCACGATGATGCCGACCACCACGCCGATGTTGAGCGCATAGAACGCGGGCCAGAACTGTAGCTTAGCCATCCAGCCCAACCACGAGTGCAGTGTTCCCGTGAAGTCGAGAAACAGCAGTGTAATGCCCAGGAACATTACCGTGGCAAGTGTGATTCTGATTTTTCTTAACATTGCGTTATTTTGTACTTATTATTTGTTATTTACCGTTTGTCATTCTCACAATTAGGATGCTTATCTCGTAGAGCGCCCAGATGGGCAGCGCCACCATCAGCAGAGTGAACACGTCGGCTGTTGGGGTGATTGCCGCCGCCATTATGAGTATTGCCACTATGGCATGGCGGCGGAAGCGCGTCATCCACTGGCGGCGCAACAGCCCCATGGCTGCGAGAATCCAGCACACCACGGGCAGCTCGAATACTATGCCGAACATGAGTGTCATCATCACCATCGTGTCGATGTAAGAACTGACTGTCAGCATGTTGTCTATGTCAGAGCTTACCTGATAGGTGCCTAAGAACCTCACCGTGAGGGGGAATATCAGCAGATAGTTCACTGCCATTCCAACGATGAACATCGCATAGCCTGCCGTGACAACCTTAACTCCCGCCCTGCGCTCGTTGGTGTAGAGTGCAGGCGATATGAATCCAAACAGCACATAGAGGATATAAGGCGACACGCACACCACTCCCGCCATCATCGCCACCTTGAGGTGAATCATGAACTGCTCGGTGAGTCCCGTGTTGATGAGGTGCAGGGCGAAAGGCTCGGCTCCCATGAGCCTGTAGGTGACAAAGTCGCTGCGCGACGGCGCAAGCACAATGTCAAACAGCCAGTCCTTGAAGAAGAACGCCGCCACGCCGCTCACTGCCGTTGCCGCGATAATCTTTATCAGGCAGGCGCGCAGCACGTCGAGGTGCTCCCAAAACGTAAGTGCCGCCCCGCCGGCATTTCCCTTGCTGCTCACGCTGTCACTTTTCACTGCCGGCAGTTGTGTCTTTTTTGTCCTCGTCCTTGCTCTTGGGCTCTTCCGTGCCGTTCATTCCGTCCTTGAAGCTGCGCACTCCCTTGCCCAGTCCGCGCATCATCTCGGGTATTTTCTTGCCTCCGAAGAGAAGCAGTATCACCAGTGCGATAAGTATAATCTCGGGTGTTCCAAACATGATTTGTTGTTTTTAAAAGTTTATTATTTTTTTTCTGCGGCTTGTGATTTAGCCGTATTTGTTTTTGTCTGCAAAATTACGAAAAAAAAACTATAATACAAAATGTATCAGTAAAATGGGTAATTTTTACAGCGATATTTATCGTTTTTGTGAAGTAAATCGGGGTAGAAATACCGCCGTGTCGGGAGTTTCTGAAAAATCTGGCGCCTGATTCTGTTTAGTTCAGCGCCTGATTCAATTAAATTTAGCGCCTGGCGTAATAAAATTCAGCGCCTGACGCAACAGAATCAGGCGCCAGATTTTTCAGAAACTCCCAGCCTCAGGATATTTCTGCCTGCCATGCTGCCGTAAAATCACCGCAGGTGCTTCATAATCCACTCATAATGACCGCGTTCGGTGGCTTCCGATGTCCAATGCTCGTTGATTGGGGTGATGAGCGGCTCTTTCTCGCAGCGCATAACGTTCCACACGGCGTAGCTCGTGGTTGGCGAGCAGGTGGAGTCGTTGTATCCCCACGTCATGTACACCTTGCACGCCGTGAGGTGGCGGGCAAAGTTCACTACGTCGTAGTATGCCATTGTCTGCAGGCGCTCTGGCGTGTAGAGTCCCGTCGACGGACGGTAGTTGGGGTAGCCGCCGGTGACGCCCTTGGCGCTGTAGGCTCCCATGTCGCTCAGCGCGGGATGGTTCACCACGCAGAGGTTCACCCTCTGGTCGAGCGCCGCGGCGATGATGGAGAGCGCGCCGCCCTGGCTGCCTCCCTGCACCGCGAGGTTCTTGCCGTCCCACTCGCCGAGAGAGGTCATCACGTCGAGACAGCGCACCAGCGCCAGATATACGTGCTTCATGTAGCTGCGGTCGCGGTTGTCCATGCCGTTGGCTATGTAGCCGCCGTTGCGGTCGTTGAAGGCGGCGCTGATTTCCCTGAATGTAGCATCGGGCAAACGGGGATCTATGCCGTGAATCTCCATTTCCATCCTTATGCAGCCGCCTTCGCCGTAGTAGCGGTGGCGCAGCGGCTCCTTGATGGTCTTGATGCCGGCGCCGGGAGGGCAGAGCACGGCGGGGCAGCTGCCCTTGGCGGCATTGCGGGGGATGAACAGGTAGGCGTAGACCGAGTGCTGCCCGTCGACGTCGACCTTCACCAGCTGGCAGGTCATCTTGTCGGTGCTGTACTCGGGAGCCTCCTCGGCGGTGTACTTCACGGGGCGCTTCCTCACCTCGCTCACATTCTTCTGCCAGAACTCCATGAAGTCCTTGGGCTCCTTTGTCCACGGCTGAATCTTGTCTACCGAGAAGCCCACCTTTATGTGGTGCGTATACGCCTTTCCGTCAACTTTTGCCGTCAGTCTCAGGTCGGTGAATCCCGGCTTCGCGCGCGTACCTATATTTATTGTGGCTCTGCCGCCCTTCAACTGTGTCTGTCCGCGCTCCGTGGCTTCGAGCATGTCGGGAGCAATCTCATATTTCAGCTCTCCGTCGCGGGGGATGCCGTATTTGTAGAACTGAATGTCAATCTTCGCGTTCTCGCCTGTGTTGTATAGCCAGTCGGCGTGGTCGGGCACGGTCACAAACAGGTAGTCTGCGCGGTAGGGATAGTTTTCGGCGCTCATTCCGAGCACCATCAGCAGGGTTGCTGCAAGAGCAATGATTTTTTTGTAAGTCATAATTTTGTAAGTTATAATCTTTTTTAAAGGAGTTAGAAGGAGATAGAAGAAGTTAAAGGGAGATAGAGGACGTATGTTTCTGCCGTGATGTCTTGGCTGTGACTATTGTCCTTTAATTTCTTCTATCTCCTTCTAACTCCCTTTAACTTCATTTCTGTTTCTTTATCTCATAAACAGCCAGTCAACTTCGCTGTTGGCTCCGTTGAGTCCGGCGTCGCGCGTCTTCAGCGGCGTGCTTGTGAATCCCGCCACCATTATTATGCCCTTGGGCAGACGTATCAGGTTGCGCCCGGCTTTCAGGTGATAGGCGTGGATGTTGAGCATAGGCATCTTGCTCATGCTTATGGCGTTGCTGATGAGCGGCTCCGCCTGCCCGTATTCGTTGCCCGTGGCGTCAATCTCGAGTTTCGGTGGCGAGGCGAATTTGTTCTGGTCGTCGATGAAGAAGCCCACGAGCATCTTCACGTCCTCGTCGCACTCAAACTCCACCGTGCCGCCCACGATTCTTGTGGTGTCGCGGTTCATTATCAGCGCGTCGAGCCCTTCCAGCTCGGCGGCGACGCTGTCCACAGCCTCGTCTCTGCCTTCAAACAGCAGCGCACCCTTCTCCAAACGGACGGTCTTTAGTCCGTTGAGAATCCTAACCTTGGCGGGCTTAGCCTTGGGGTTGGTCACTCCGCTGCCCTGCTTTGCGCCGGGATTTGTCATGCGCTCCACGTTCTCCTCAAGGGCAGCCAGCTCGTCGTCGTAGACGGTTTTCAGCTCAGCCCACGTCTTCATCTTGCCGCCGTCGCCTCCCACTGGAATGCGGCGCTGCGATGTCTGCATGCTGTTGGCGTAGAGGTATGTGCCGCGGGTGAGACTGACGAGCCGGTCGTAGTATTCGCCGCTCTTGCGGAGCAGCGGGATGGTCTTCTTCAGGTAGTCCACGTCGCCGCTCCACTTGTAGTTCAGCGTCTGCTCGGCTGCCAATACCTTATACTTGAAGGAATAGGCAAACTCGCGGTAGCAGCGCATGTCGTTCAGCAGACGGGCAAACTCGTCGCCGTTCTTCGTAACCTTTGCCGCGGCACGCTCGATTGCAGCCACAGCCTTGTCGCCGTGCGCCGTGCATTCATTGACGATGTTCAGCGGCAGCTCGCCCTTGTGGGGCTCCTTTTTCCATTCCTTCTCCACATACTCAATGAGCTTCTCGCCCTCGGGGCCGCAGCTCTCGTAGAATCCGGGATAGATGGTGTATTTGTAAGGATTCACCAGCTGACTTATCTTCATGCCGAGGAGCAGACACTGGCGGTTGCCCTCGGTGATGCCAAAGCGGCGCAGCAGCTTGGGGGCTATCTCGCCGCTCTCGTCATAGGCTTCGAGGATGTCAAGCGCAGCCTGAGCGTCGCAGCCGAACTTCGTGGCTATCTCCTTGGTCCAATACGCCTTGTCATCGCCGCGGTCGGCTTTCCACGAGTAGCGTCCCCACGCGTCGTACCACATACGGTCGCGGTCCACCTGCATCAGCCGTCCTCCGCCCTGCAGACTGTCGGCGGTGTATGGCCAGTCCCAGTAGTTTGCCTGCGGATAGAGGTGCAGGCCGTTGGCACCGTGAACTCTGTGCATCGCCTGCACGGTTTTGCTGATGAATGCCGGCGAGCTCCATCGCCAAGGCTCAAGGTTGGCGAGGATATGTACGTTGCTGATGTGTATGGGCGCCACGCTGCTCAGCTGGCGGTGGGTCTCGCCCCACGGACCGCCGGGAGTGTAGGTCGTCAGGCTCTCACCCGTGTACTTCGACATGGTGTAGATGTTGGGATAGAGCGGCAGAGATGCCGCGAGCACCTTGGGGCAGTCGGTGTCGTGCGAGCGCAGGATTATCGGCGGCACGTCGGTGCGCCCCGATGCCTTCAGCCCGTCCTTTATGCCCGGGATGATGGTCTCCGTCATCCACTTTATGTCATTTTCAATGCCGCTCATCGCCTCGCCGAGGCACACGAGGAAGCCCACGTTGGGATATTTCTCTATGAATGCCGCGATGCTCTTGCGCGTATAGTCGCTCACCAATGGGGTTATCGGACGGTTGCGGTCCTGAGTGGTCATTCCGTAGTGGTCGGCAAAGGGTTTCGACAGTATTATGTTGTAGAACATCTGTATCACCTTTATTCCGCGCCTGCCAGCCTCGGTTGTGAGGAAGGTAAACATCTCCTGATTCTTCGCCATCGTGGCATCGTCAACCTCGGGCGCGAAGGGATAATCCTTCAGCTTCACGAGCGATGCAAAAGGGTGGCCGTTCCAGAGATACAGCGCGTTCATGTTGCACGCAACCAGCATGTCAAGATAGGTTATCCACTGCTGCTTGTCGTAGAACCACGGGAAGTTCTCGGGCGTGTAGGGATATTCGTACACCTTGTGCCCCGGCAGATACACAATCTTCTGCAAGCCCACGCAGGCTCCGCGCAGCTTCATCTCCGGCGCGTCGGTTATGCTTGCCGCAATGTCGATGTTGCCGTTGGTGCGGTAGTGCTCTGCCAGGCGGTTGGCGGCATAGATTGCGCCGTTGCCGTCGTTGGCGGCGATGGTTATCTTCTTGCCTTTGCGGCTGATGGTGTAGCCCTCTGCTGTGCCGTTGCCGCCGGCAATGCCGAGGGTTATTGTGTATTTGCCGTCCACGCCTGCCAGCTGTCTTTGCAGCTGTTCCGCGGCGTAGGCGGTCTGCGGAGTCTGCGCGTTCTTGGCAGTCTTCACGGTCACTCCGGCAAAGGCGGGTGCGGCGATTGCGGCAAGGAACATCGCCAAAACTATATTTTTACTCTTCATGCTCTTACTCTTAGTTCTTTTTTTGCTTCTATTGTATAGATATTGTTGCCCACTTCCAGCGTGCCTTTTCCGCCGTCGCTCATTACAATCACCTCCTCGCGGGTCATCCTGACGTGAATCTTGCCGAACGGCGTTGGCACCTCGCCCTCCATCCATTCAAGTCCGCCGAGACAGGGGCGAACGGTGTACTCCTCATATCCGGGCTTGGTTGGCTCCACGCCGAGGTAGTATTTGCCGATGAGATAAACGGGGCTTGCTCCCCACGCGTGGCAAAGGCTCTTGCCGTATGGGCGGCCGTACATGGTGAGGTGCTGTGCGCCGCTGTCCTCAGGATTGTATTTCTCCCAGAAGCTGGTTGCGCCCTCGCGGAGCATTCCTCCCCAGTACTGGCGCATCTCTTCTGCCACCTCGGTCTGCTTGCCCATTTGGCAAAGTGCCTCAAGCTCGTAGAAACGCATGTAGGGCGTGGTGATTCTCTCCACCTCGGGATTGAGCATCACGGTCTGCATCACGGTCTGCCTGTCTTCATCGCTCAGGTAGCCGTAGATCATGGCGAACATGTTGGGGAACTTTGTTATCTGTCGGTTCATCTCGCCGTCCTCGATGGCGTGCGTGAACGCCTTGCGGCTGTCGTCCCAGAATGTGGGCTTCAGCTTGTTGCGCAGAGCCTTTGCCAGCTCATGGTAACGCTCTGCCTCTGCGGCATATTCCTCGGCAGTGATGCTACCCTGCGGCGGGTTTTCCTGCATGTTGTCGCGTAGCAGCGCCGAGCACAACTGCATGGTCTCCAACGACTTGCACAGCAGAATCTGCTCGAAGCACAGAGTGCCGCGCTTGTGCATGGGGAAGTCCACCCAGTCCACGAAAATCCAGTCGTCGGGTTTGCCTTCTGCCATTCCGTCGGCGTTGGTGCGGCTCAGCACATACTGCATCATGGTCTGCATCCTCGGGTATATCTCGCGCACAAAGGCGATGTCGCCGGTGTACATGTAGTAGTCGTAAACCGACTTGAACCAGTAGAACGTGTAGTCCATGATGGTGTTGATGTGCGCCGTCACGGGGTCCTTGCCCCTTAGCTGGCGGATGGTGCGCTTCACGCATTCGGTGTCGAACCTCAGATAGTAGTTCATCAGATACGACTGAATGGCGTCGCCCGACCATGTCCAGCGGTCGCGCTTTATGCCGTCAACGAAGAACTCGCGGGTGGTGAGGTCCATGGTATAGGCTCCCACCTCCCATATCCTGTTCAGCAGTTCGTCGCTGCATCGGAAACTGCCGCTGCGCCGGGTGTCGAACGGGGCGTACTCGTAGTCCATGGTCAGGTCGCAGTAGCTCAGGTCGCCGTCGATTTCCACATAAACGTAGCGGAAGGCTTTCGACACCTGTGTCATTATCTCCTGTGACGCTTTGGTGCTGACCTCAATGCGGTCGAGCGTCTCGCAATGCTCCTTGTCGAGAGCTTCCTCGCAGCTCTCACCATAATATATATTAAGGTGTCCATAGCCTGTTGCATGTTTGAAACGCAGATAACCGAAGGTCTCCCGCCCGAAGTCGTAGATCATGCCCATGCCCGTGGTGTCTGTCGTCACAGGACGCTGCTCCTTGCGCTCCAGCCGGTACTTCGAAGGCGGAGTGTCGGGGCTGTCGAAACACCATGTGGCGGCAGGCACGTAGATGCCCGAGCCGTGAGCCACTCCGTTCTCGTCAATCCATATTTTGTCCTCGTAGGTGGCAAGCCACGTGGCGTTGCTCCTGATTGTCTCTCCCGATACGTAGAGCGCAGGCGGCGTTGCCTGATTGTGAACCTTGAAGTTGAGCCGGTGTTCCCCGGCAGGAACGGTGAAGCTCTCCGGCATGCCGAATTGCAGCTTGCCGTCGAGCATCATATTGAAGTCACCCTCACATTTTATCTCTATTGTCTCCGCCTTGTCGAGCCTCACCGTGGTCGAGAACTCCACCGTCACCCAGTGGCTGTCCTGTTTCCAGAACGGCGGAAACATTGCCCCACGCTCAGTGCGGCGGTTGTTGAAGCGGTTGCCCAGCCACACCTCGAAGTCGCCGGGATACCATATCCATTGTGCCTTAGATGTTGTCTCCATATCGCTTGCGTGTTTCAATAGTTTTTCCCTGGGGCTCCGGTGCCCATACAAAGCCGATTTTATTGCTCATGATTTGTCTTTAGTAGTTATGTTTATTTGGTTTTATACATTGATTTATATATTCTATTGACGGCTTTCCTGCCACTATGTACCCAGTTTCAAGGGCATAATGCCAGAATAAATTATACACCGTTAACATGACAAAGCAAAAAAACATTAAATTTTCGGCTCAATGGAATGATTCTTCATTCTTCATGCTTCATTCTTCTTTTTTTTCCGTACCTTTGCCG
>JAUNSB010000143.1:0-6580 GCA_030539375.1 Prevotella sp. | reverse complement strand
ACCAGCATTATCTTGACACAAGGGACTTTACATACAAACTGCCGCAAACAAATGCTACACAGATTCTGCAAAAGATAACCAATCAGTTTAAGGGCAGGTATGTGTTTCTTGATTTCTGGTCAACAAGTTGCGGACCGTGCCGCGCCAATATTGAGGCAACGGAAGCCATCCGTGAGGAACTGCGTAAAAATCCTGAGCTGGCTTTTATCTTTATCACAAGTGACGAAGAGTCGCCTGAAATGGTGTATAACAAATACGTGGAGAAGCATCTGAAGAATGACTATACCTGCCGTCTGCCAAAAGACGAGTATGTGCTGCTCCGTGAACTGTTCCAGTTTAACGGCATTCCTCATTACGAGATTCTTGACAAGCAGGGTGATGTAATCCGCACCGACGGGCATTGGGACGACATGGAGAGCTTTAACTATATTCTGAACAATATAAAAAAGAAGCTGGAGTAAAACTTTTATTGCGCCGATTTCTGCTTGCGTGCAATTATTATTGTCACTCCGGCAAGGATGGAGATGATGCCAAGAGCCAGGCGCAGCGAGAACGACTCGCCGAAGACAAACACGCCGATGGCTACGGCTGTGACAGGTTCGAGTGCTCCCATGATGGCGGCAGGAGTGCTGCCGATGAGGTTGATGGAGACGGTCATGAAAAACAGCGACAGCACGGTGGGCAGCAGTGCCAGCTGTATGGCGCAGAGCCACTGTTTAGGAGTGTGAAGCATCATGACCGGCTCACCCGAAAGCAGCGAGAAGGCGAGCATGGTGAGCAGTCCGAACACCAGTATGTAGAACGTGAACTTGAGGTTTGACATTGCCGTGGTGTGCCCCCTGTTTACGGAGATGATGTATACGGCATAGAGCAGCGATGACATCATCACCAGCGCAAAGCCCGTAGTGCTCAGCTTGCTGTTGCCGTCGCCCTGATAGAGCATTGCCACGCCAGCCACGGCGAGGGCTATTGCCGTGGCTGTGGTCCACGTCACACGCTCGTGGAAGAATGTGGTCATAAGCACGGCGGTCATGATGGGGTAGACAAACAGCAGGGTGCTGGCGATGCCCGCCTCCATGTAGTGGAAGCTCACGTAGAGCGTTATTGACGACAGGGCAAACATCACTCCCAGTGCCGACAGGCGTATGGCGTGCCCCCACTTTATGGCGAAGCTCTCCCTGCGCACCATCATCACCGCGGCAAACATCACTACTGCCAGCAGGTAGCGGTAGGTGAGCACCGATGCTGAGTTGTAGCCGTCGGCATATAGCTCCAGCGTTCCCAGCGGGTTTGTTCCGTAACACACTGCGGCTATGATGCCCGCCGCAAATCCTTTCACCTTGTTGCTAAGATTTATGTTCATTGTTTTATTGAATGTATATAGCCTTTTATGAAAAATATCGTTTCCGTATTTTGTGATACATTTGTTATTTGACGTGCAAAATTACTGCAAAAAAATGAAAGGGGCAAATATTTTGCCAATTTGTGTAGTTTCTGGAGAAAAGATTCTTTTGTTTCGCTTGTTTTTAGTATTTTTGCAGATGATAAACAGAAATTTCATCATGGCAAAGGTGAGAAACTTGAGTGCAACAATAATAAAACAGTTGATATGGATAATACACAAGTAAATATATCTCAGGAGGTTACATCTGCGGTTAGCCTAATACGAACGGCAATACTGCAGAGCCAAGAACGTGCCGTCAAAGCTGTTAATCAGGAACAGCTTGCGTTATACTTTGGCATAGGCCGCTTTATCTCCGCCAATACACGCAACAAGAATTGGGGTAAGGGTGTGATTGAAGGTATCAGCAATCAGTTGAAGCAGGAATTGCCTGGATTGAGAGGCTTTGGTGTTCGTCAGCTCAAGAATATGCGCAGTTTCTATGAGGCTTGGAGCCAACTGGAAACAAATTCGGCAATTGCAATTGCCAAAACTGACATCAATTCGGCAATTGCAATTGCCGAATTACAAAATATCACCGAAAATGAATGTAATACGATTCACCACTTGCAATTGGTAAATTATCCGGAGTTTCCTTTGGCAGAGTTTCTCAGTATAAGTTTTACTCACCATATTCGCATCATCGAGAATACAAAGGACATAGACGAACGCCTGTTCTATATCCGCTATTGCCACAATTATAAGCCAACGACAGAGGAATTGCCAACCATTATAAAAAAGCAGGATTTGTTTCATAATCAGGGGGCTCTGCCTAACAATTTCATGCAGGCTATCCCTGATTATAAGCAGGCATTCCATGCCATTCAAATGTTCAAGGATGAATATCTGCTTGACTTTATCAATGTAGAAGAACTCGGTATGCGAGACGAGGAAATTGATGAACGTGTCATTGAACAGAATATCGTTCATAAGGTCAAGAACTTCATCATGACCTTCGGCAAGGGCTTCACTTTTGCTGGCAATCAAGTTCATTTCGACAAGTTGGGACATGATCATTGGATAGACCTTCTGTTCTACAATCGTGACCTTCGTCGTACAGTGGTGTTTGAACTCAAGAATGGTAACTTCAAGGTAGCCTATCTTGCCCAGCTTAGCAGTTACCTCCGTATCCTCAATGATGACGATCGTCGTGAGGGAGAAAATCCTCCTGTCGGCATCATTTTGTGTAAAAACATGGACAAGGAATATGTGAATTACATCATGCAGGACTTCCGTCAGCCGATGGGTGTTGCCACTTACAAAACCGCTGACGAAATGGAGCCAGAACTCGTAAAACTATTGCCTCCGAAGGAAGAACTTATGAAACTGCTGGAGGAATCTTAAAACGAAGTCAATTAAAATAAACCTTTAAATTATTATGAGACGAATATTTGTATTTTTGCTTTTTATAGGGTTGTTGTCGGGTTCGGCAGCAGGTCAGGACAGGTGTTGTGAAAAGGGTGAACAACAGTACCATTACAAGCGAAAGGGACATCATCGCCATTCACGATATATAGTGGGAGCCGACAAGGTGTTCTTCGAAGGAAAGGAGGTTAAGGGCGCTTCGGTGCACGGCTTTAAGATTATGCAAGACGGTTACGCCAAGGACGCATGGAGCGTGTATTTCCGTGGCAGCAAGATTGACGGGGCATCAAGCGACTCGTTCAGAGTGCTTGACTATGGCTATGCCAAGGACACATGGAGTGTGTATTTCTTTGGAGCAAAAGTCGAGGGAGCATCTTCCGACAGTTTCACGGTTCTTGGGGACTGGTATGCCAAGGACACGTGGAATATTTACTATGAGGGCGCAAAGACCAGCGCCTCGACAAACAATTTTGAAGTGCTGGGCGACGGTTACGCCAAAGATAGCTGGAACACTTATTATAAAGGGAAGAAAATTTGAAGGAGGTGTGTCAAAACCAACCTTCTACTTTCTTTTAGGCACGGATTACACGGATTTCACTGGATGGCAAAAGAAATTTTTCCGTGAAAATCCGTGTAATCCGTGCCTAATTTATGTCATTATGATTACTTGTTTTCATTTTGACAAACCCTCCTCGTAATTCAAAATTCTACTCCCTCAAACACTCCACGGGATTGCTCCGCGCTGCCTTTACTGCCAGCCCCACGATGGTGAGCACGGCTATCAGCATGGCGGCAATGCCAACAACGGCGTAGCCCCACCATGCCTGCGGCACACGGAAGGAGTAGTCCTCCAGCCACCATTCTATGAGCTTGTAGGCTATCGGGCAGGCTATCACAAACGATATGCCGACGATGATGATGAACGGGCGGAGCAGCTCCACGATTATCTGTTGCGGACGTATGCCGAAGATTCGCTTCACGGCGATGGAGCGGCGGCGCTGACGGATGTAGATGGTCGACATGGCAAGCAGTCCGAGCGATGCCACGATTACGGAGATGACGGCAAACACCAGAACTATGGTGAGCACCTGATGCTGTTGCTTGTAGGCCTCGTCGATGATGTCGTCAAAATATTGTGCGCAGTCTACAAAGGGCATGCCGGGATTTATCTCGGCATAAAGCCCGGCAAGGCGCTTGAGGTTTTCGGCATGGTTGCCCGTGGTCTTTATCAGCGTGTGCCAGGGATAGCTTTTCTCAGTGTCGAGATAGGTAATCCAGATGGGAGGCTGCTCGGCGACGAGCATTGAACCGTAATGGAAATCGGTGAATGTTCCCTTCGACACGATGCGCCCTCCATTCTTGATTATGGCAGGCTGTGTGGAGTTCTCTTTCAAGCCCAGCTTGGCGTATGTAGATTTTGTAAGATATACGAAAAACTCCCCTTTATTGTTGCCGAAGTCCGACTTTGCAATATGGTTGTCGTGTATCATCTTGATGCCGAGAATGTCGAATGCCACGGTGTCGCAGCACAGATGCCTGAACGGAGCAGTCGTGCCGTTCTCCAGCTGCATGGTGTTGTTGTTGAGGAAAGCGTGAGGATGTCCGCACGTCAGTCCCACCTTTTCCACCCACGGCTCCTGCTTCAGCTTGTCCACTAACACCTTTATCTTGTCCGGTCCCATGCCGGAGTTCATATTGCTCATCAGTATCATGTCGGCAGTGTTGTAGCCCAACGGTGCCTCAATCATGCCGCGAATCTGGCGGTAGAACATCATGCAGCCTATGAGCATGACGCACACGATGGTGTATTGCACGCCAATCATCAGATGACCGTAGACGCCGCTGATGCGTGAGTGAAGCTCGCCGCGCATCACGTCGAGCGGCTTGTAGCCCGAGATGACCATGGCAGGCACTATGCCCGACAGCGTGCCGAGCACAACTATCGCCACCACGAATACGGCGATGAACACAGGGGTGATGTTGTGCACTACCGACAGAGGATAATTCACCACCTCGGAGGCGTAGGGCGCAAAACACTCGGCAAGCAGCACCGCCAGCACAAACGACACGGCACAGAGCATTATCGTCTCGCCCACAAGCCTTGCCATCACTGCCCTGCGCTTTGTGCCTAAGAGCTGGCGCGTAGCCATCTCCTTGGCGCGGAACGTAGCCTGTGCGGTGGTGAGGTTGATGTAGTTGAGAATGGCAAAGAACAGCAGCACCAGTGCCACGATGTCAAGCACGCGCATCATCGAGGCATCGCCGCGGTTGAAGTCATTGCCCCATTTCTCGTCGAAGTACAGGCTGCGCAGCGGGTGCAGCTGCATGTCAACATCGTCAGGATAGAACTGCATTAACCAATAAAATCCCGTGAGGAACTTCTTCATGTCGGGCAGCTTTGCCGCAAGGTCGGCATTCTTCTTTGCAAGCAAAAAGGTGTAGGCAGAAGAGGCATTGCTCATACTCTCATCGTTGTACGGGTTGTTGACCATGAGCAGCTCGGCGCGCAATATCACACTGGCATTGGGCAGCACGCTGTTCTCGATATCCTTCACCACCGCCACGATGTTGTGGGGAATGCTGTCGTTGCCGTCGGTAAAGCTGATGGTCTTTCCCACTGCGCTGCGGTCGCCGAACATCTTGCGGGCATAGCTCTGCGAGATCACGCAGTTGTGGTCGGACAAGGCAAACTGCTCCTTGTTGCCCTCCACCACCTCCGCGGTGAAGATGTTGAAGAAAGCTGAGTCGGCGAAGAGTGCCTGCTCCTTGGTGGTCTCCTCGTCAATCTTGATGTTTATTTTCTCGGTCGCCACGCTCACCGCGCTCTCTATCTCGGGATAGCGCGGAGCGATGTGGCGCGGCATCCAGTAGCCGTTGGCATACCCGTTCTTCATGCACGACAGCAGGTATATTCTGTCAGCCTTTTCCTGAAAGGAGTCGGTGCTCATCTGCCGCTCCGTGTACACGGCAATGAGCACCACGAAAGCCAGCGAGATGCTCAGTCCGAACACGTTGATGAAGGTGTAGAGCTTGTTGCGCCCTAAGAATCTTAGAAAGGTGTTCATGACTCTACATCTTATCGTAAAGGTTGTCCACCACCTTGCCGTCGAACAGGTTGATGATGCGGTCGGCATGTGCGGCATCCTTCTGCGAGTGGGTCACCATCACTATGGTTGCGCCGTCCTTGTGCAGCTCGTCGAGCATCTCCATCACCTCCTTGCCGTTCTTTGAGTCGAGGTTACCCGTAGGCTCGTCGGCGAGAATCAGTCCGGGATTGGCAACCACGGCACGCGCTATTGCCACGCGCTGCTGCTGACCTCCCGACAGCTGTGCTGGGAAGTGGCGGTTGCGGTGGCCTATTGCCATGCGCTCCATCACGTCGTGTACGCGGCGGCGCTTCTCTGCCTTGTCCATCTTCAGGTTGTTGAGCGGCAGGAGGATGTTCTCCTCCACGGTCATCTCCTCAATGAGGTTGAATGCCTGGAACACAAAGCCGATTTTGCCCTTGCGGTATTCGGTGCGCTCGCTCTCGCGGAGCTTTGCCACCTCCACGCCGTCGAGCTTGTAGCTGCCCGATGTAGGGTTGTCAAGCAGTCCGAGGATGTTGAGCAGGGTTGACTTGCCGCAGCCCGACGGTCCCATCACGGCAACAAACTCGCCGTCCTCCACTGTTATTGATACACTGTTGAGCGCTACTGTCTCCACACTGTCTGTGCGGAACACCTTTTCCATGTCTTTAATCTCGATTTTCATAATTGTATTTTTTTGTTTGTT
>JAUNSB010000034.1:0-38331 GCA_030539375.1 Prevotella sp. | reverse complement strand
TTAGTTTACGATTCCAAACGATTGATTTACGATTCTAAACGATACGTTTGGGAAAATATTACCATTGCAGAAAGACAGCAAAGATAAGACTAATGCTGCAAAGATTAGAGAGCAGTTGCTTTCAACGAGAAAAAATGAAAAAAAATAAAAAAATAGGGGAATTAGGAATGATTCTTCATGCTTCATGCTTCATTTTTCATTTTTTTTCGTAACTTTGCACCCATATTTTTAACAAACAAATACAACAGGATAAATTTTTATGGGTGGTTTTTTCGGAACAATATCAAAACATAGCTGTTCCACCGATTTATTTTACGGCACCGATTACAATTCGCACCTTGGTACGAAGCGTGGAGGTATGGCAACCTACGATGCAGAGAAGAACTCCTTCTCGCGAGTGATTCACAATCTGGAGAGCACATACTTCCGAACGAAGTTTGAAAGTGAATTGCCAAAATTCAGCGGCAACTCCGGTATTGGAATAATCAGCGACACCGACCCTCAACCCATCATACTCAACTCACATCTGGGGCGCTTTGCCATAGTGACGGTGGCAAAAATAACAAACACTGAAGAAATAGTGAAAGACCTGCTTGCCAAGAACATGCACTTTGGAGAGCAGAGCACAGGCACCAACCAGACTGAGCTTGTGGCACTGCTGATAATACAAGGCAAGAATTTCGTGGAGGGCATTGAAAATGTGTTTAAGACCATCAAGGGCTCATGTTCAATGCTGCTGCTCACTGAGGATGGCATAATCTGCGCCCGTGACCAGTGGGGACGTACACCTATTATTATAGGTAAGAAGAACGGGGCATACGCAGTGACCAGCGAGACATCGGCATTCCCCAACCTCGACTATGAGATAGACACATATCTCGGTCCGGGCGAGATAGTGAGAATGCGCGCCGACGGCATAGAGCAAATGCGCAAGCCCAACAAAGAAATGCAAATATGCTCATTTCTCTGGGTGTATTATGGATTTCCCACATCCTACTATGAGGGCAGAAATGTAGAGGAAGTGCGCAACAAATCGGGCTATATGATGGGCAAGGGCGACCATGACACCGACATTGACTGTGCCTGTGGCATTCCCGACTCAGGAGTGGGAATGGCTTTGGGATATGCCGAGGGCAAGGGGGTGCCATATCACCGTGCCATATCTAAATACACTCCGACATGGCCGCGCAGCTTTACGCCCAGCAACCAGGAGATGCGCAGCCTGGTGGCAAAGATGAAGCTTATACCCAACAAAGCTATGCTTGACGGCAAAAAAGTGCTGTTCTGCGACGACTCGATAGTGAGAGGGACACAGCTGCGCGACAACGTGAAGATGCTCTATGACTGCGGAGCCAAAGAGGTGCACATACGCATAGCATGCCCACCGCTCATCTACGGTTGCCCGTTCATAGGCTTCACAAGCTCGAAAAGCGACCTTGAACTTATAACGCGACGCATAATAAAGGAACTGGAAGGCGATGAAAACAAGAATTTGGAAAAGTATGCCACTACCGACAGTCCCGAATACAAAAAGCTGGTGGAGATTATGCGCAGCCGTTTCGGATTTGAGTCGCTGAAGTTCAGCAAACTTGAAGATCTGGTGGAAGCAATAGGTCTGCCCAAGTGCAAACTGTGCACCCATTGTTTCGATGGAAGCAGCCACTTCTGACATATTTATTGAAGATTGTTTGGAGGTTACAATATTTTTTTGTACCTTTGCCGGACAAATAATTGTCTGAAAACGAATGGCATCACACAAATACTGTACACAAATGAGAATATTCGCGACAATGCTGTTGGCAACAGCGATATTGACAAGCTGCGGAGACAATCCGAAAAAGATGGTGGAGCGGCGCAAGGCATCAAGAGCGGAATTTTTGGACTCACTGCTCAATGAGGCTCAGGAAAAACTGCGTATCACCGACAGCACACTGCAAGCTGAAGAGGCTTTATATAAAAATATGTATGCCACCGTGGAGCAGCACCGCAAGGAGTTGACTGCCACCAAAGAAGAACTTGAGGCACTCAACCGCAAGCGCGTGCTGGTGGACTCGCTCAAGACACAGTTTGACGTGGATTGCGGACGTGTGAAGTTCATTCACAAAAAGCAAAAAGAGGCAAAATAAAAAACCGCAAAGCGAAATGACAGACAAACAGTTAGAACATACCAACCGACAGTTTGAGGAGGCGATAGCTGAATGTCGCGCACTGTTTAAGAAAAAGCTGCACGACTATGGAGCATCGTGGCGCATACTCCGCGCCTCGTCGCTCACAGACCAGCTGTATATAAAGGCAAAGCGCATACGCTCGCTTGAGATTAAAAAGGTATCAATGGTGGGCGAAGGAATACGTCAGGAGTTTGTGGCGCTTATAAACTATGGAATCATAGGATTAATCCAACTGGAAAAGGGATTTTCCGACAGCACCGACATCACCCCCGACGAGGCTCTCGCTCTGTACGACAGCTACGCACAAAAGAGCCTGGAGCTGATGAAACGCAAAAACCACGACTACGATGAAGCGTGGCGCGGAATGAGAGTGAGCAGCTATACCGACCTGATACTCACAAAACTGGAGAGGGTGAAAGAAATTGAGAATCTTGGCGGCGACACGCTGGTGAGCGAAGGCATCGACGCCAACTACATGGATATAATAAACTACGCCGTGTTTGGGGTGATAAAGCTCAATGAGCAGAAACAACAATAACAACGGTATAAAAAAAACGGAAAGCGCAACTAAAACAAGGACATGAGAAAGATTGTTGTCAACATTTGCAGACTGGCATTGGCGCTTACATTTATCCTGTCAGGATTTGTGAAAGCCGTTGATCCGCTCGGCACGCAATATAAAATAAACGACTATCTTGAGGCCCTTGGCTTGCAGATGCTTGTCAACGACACACTGACACTGCTGGCTTCGGTACTGCTGTCGGCCGCCGAGTTTGGTATCGGTATATGTCTTGCATTTGCCATCAGGCGCAGGACAGTGTCAAAACTGGCTGTGGCGATGCTGGTGTTTATGACCATGCTAACACTATGGCTTGCGGTGGCAAACCCAATAAGCGACTGCGGATGTTTTGGCGATGCTGTGAAGCTCACCAACTGGCAGACATTCTGGAAAAATATAGTGCTTACGGCATGCGCCGTGACTGTGGCATGGCAGCCGCTGGACATGATGAGGTTCATAAGCCGCACCAACCAGTGGATAGTGATAAACTTCAGTGCAGTGTTCATCCTTGCTATATCGGGATACAGCCTGTATCTGCTGCCGCAATTCGACTTCCGTCCATATCACATAGGGGCAAACATCCGTCAGGGAATGGAAATTCCTGAGGATGCAGAACAGCCACAGTTTGAAACAACATTCATATTGGAGAAAAACGGCGAGCGGAAGGAATTTACAACCGACAACTATCCGGACTCCACATGGACATTCATAGACAGCAAGACCGTACAGACAAGCGAGGGATATGTGCCGCCCATACATGACTTCTCAATAGAGACAGAGCAAGGAAATGACATCACCGAAGAAGTGCTCAATGACAAAGGCTACACTTTCCTGCTCATAGCGCCGCATCTGGAAAATGCCGATGACAGCCGGCTGGACCGAATTAATGAGATTTATGACTATTCGCAGGAATATGGTTACAGGTTCTATTGCCTCACAGCAAGCGGAGCGGAGGCAAGAAAACACTGGCGGGCAATGACAGGAGCCGACTACCCCTACTGCACCACCGACGAGATTACGTTAAAAACAATCATAAGAAGCAATCCTGGACTGGTGCTGATAAAAGACGGAACGGTAATCAACAAGTGGAGCCACAACGACATGCCCGATGAGGAGATGCTTGCCGACAGACTGGAAAACATAGAAACGGGCAGGATGCCGGAAAATTCGACAACGGGCAAGACCGTAACCATCATAAACTGGTTTGTGCTGCCACTCATACTGCTCACCATGGCAGACCGTCTGTGGGCATGGACAAAATGGGTGAGGCGCGACAGGCAAGGCACCGCTGCCAAAAACAAAGATGCCAAGGAAGGCGAATAAAAGAAATACCTATTTATTATAATTAGGAATCATACGATATTGAAAGATAAATAAATTATTAAACAACAAAAAAATGAGAAAGAAAATTGTAGCAGGTAACTGGAAAATGAACATGAACCTGCAAGAAGGTGTCGCACTGGCAAAGGAGTTGAACGAGGCTTTGGCTGCCGAGAAGCCAAACTGCGACGTTGTGGTTTGTACTCCATTCATTCATCTTGCAACCGTGGCAGGCATCCTCGATGCCAACACCATCGGTCTTGGTGCAGAAAACTGCGCCGACAAGGAGAAGGGTGCCTTCACAGGTGAGGTGTCAGCAGAGATGGTAAAGAGCACAGGAGCACAATATGTTATCCTTGGCCACTCTGAGCGCCGTGAGTACTACAACGAAACTCCGGAAATACTGAAGGAGAAGGTACTGCTCGCACTGAAGAACGGTTTGAAAGTAATCTTCTGCATCGGCGAGAGCAAGGATCAGCGTGAGGCAAACAAGCAGAACGAGGTGGTTAAGGCAGAGCTTGAGGGCAGCGTGTTCAACCTCAGCGCCGAGGAGTTCCAGAACATCATCATCGCCTACGAGCCAATTTGGGCTATCGGCACTGGTCTGACCGCCACAGCTGAGCAGGCAGAGGAAATACACGCTTACATCCGCTCTATCGTAGCTGAGAAATATGGCAACGAGGTGGCAGAGAACACAAGCATACTTTATGGCGGCAGCTGCAAGGCAAGCAACGCTCCCGAGCTGTTCGCTAAGCCCGACATCGACGGTGGTCTTATCGGCGGTGCTTCATTGAAGTGTGCTGACTTCAAGGGTATCATCGATGCCTGGAAAGCATAATCAAAGATTCTAATTTGACTACGGTTTGAAAAGAACAGTAATCATAATTATCAGCTGTGTCCTCTGCATATTGTGTGCAGAGGCACAGACTTTTACCGACCGTCTGCAACAGCAGAAAGCCGGGAAGGGTACCGTTACCCTGCATCAGAGCAAGGAAATAGACAAGCTGGTGAACGGAAGATACTCCGATCCAAATGCTGCGGGGATGAGACCCGACATAAAGCCGGAACAGCCTGCAAAAGAGCAGCAGGCTGGACAAGGAAGTACTGTAGGACAAGGAAACTCTGTCAAACAAGCAGGACAAGTCAGACCCGTGAAACAGGCTGGACAGGTCAGACAAGAAAAACAAGATACCGACCAGCAGGACATTATGCCGCAGGACACCACCCCCGACATGGGCAAAAAGGTGATGCGCCGAAGCTATAAGACCACAGGCTACAGGGTGCAGGTGTGGGCAGGAGGCAACTCAAGGGTTGACCGCCAAAAAGCAGAGAAAGCCGGACTGACCATAAAGCGCAACATACCGGACGTACCGGTGTATGTACATTTCTATTCACCACGGTGGATATGCCGCATAGGCAACTACCGCACCTACGAGGAGGCACACGAAGTGCTCCGCGAGGTGAAACAGCTCGGCTATCCAGAAGCCGTAATTGTAAAAGGAAAAATCACAGTGCAGTATTGATTGCCGCACATGTACAACATAACAAAACAGAAAACAAGACGTGGAATTTAATGTAGAATACAGGGAGGGGCTCGACGAGCTCGCAGCACACTACAAGGATGTGCTCAGCCTCTTAGGAGAAGACCCCGACCGCGAGGGACTGGTGAAAACGCCGATGCGGGTGGCTAAAGCTATGCAGACGCTTACAAGAGGCTATCACATGGATGCCCATCAGGTGCTTCGCGACGCAATATTCAAAGAGGACTACAGTCAGATGGTGATTGTGAAGGACATTGATTTCTTCTCGATGTGCGAACACCACATGCTGCCGTTCTACGGCAAGGCACACGTGGCATATATTCCAAACGGATACATCACAGGACTGAGCAAGATAGCCCGCGTGGTGGACATATACTCACACCGTCTGCAGGTGCAAGAGCGTATGACACTGCAGATACGCCAGTGCATAGAGGAGACGCTGAAACCGCTCGGAGTGATGGTGGTGGTTGAGGCAAAGCACATGTGCATGCAGATGAGAGGCGTGGAGAAGCAGGGCTCGATAACCACCACAAGCGAGTTCTCTGGAGCCTTCAACCAGGCAAAGACCCGTGAGGAATTTATGAATCTCATCAACCATCCCGCATCCGACTTCTAAAATAACGGATAAGGCAGCCAAAACAGGGAAGACAATACAAGAGACATTAAATCTAAATACTAAACTCTAACTAAAAAATAACAACTATGGGAATTATCGATGACAAGGCCTACAAGGGAGAAGGGGTATCCACACAGTTCAGAAGAAGCTGTTTGGGAAGATTTACAATTGTGGCGCTGGTGCTGGGACTCGTAGCACTGGTGGCAAACATGACTGTGCCGTCGGGCGAAAAGATGGCAGCAGAAATACAGGACGACATCGTGGAATGTATCAATGATCCCAACTGCGCCCAGGCTGATGCTGCCGATGACTTTGTGCGCAACCTTACCCACATGTTCACATCAGCCGATTCAATAAAGGATCCGAGTCTGTTGAACCAATTCTATAAGTACACAAAGATTGAGGTTTATCCTCACAGCTTCTATTCCACAGCGCGTCTGCACAACAGCTTTAACCCTGAAGGCATACGAGTGGCAATAGGTGTGTTTGGACTGGTAATTCCAACCGACAACTTCGCACGGTATCTTCTGCATGAGGGACCGCTGCGCAAGGGATATAACCAGCAGATAATAAAAGCCACCTACAGTTCGGGCAGCGATCCGGGGCACGGACAGGACTTCGGCAACACCTACAACACTTACGAAGGCGGAGCAAGCGGACAGGAATGACGCCTGTCAGCTTACTCTCACCTCTTACGTTTATCACTAAAGAATGCCTGCATCAACTGTCGGCATTCTTCCTCCAGCACACCACTCACAACGGTTGCCTTGGGGTGCATGGCACGGGGAGCGTATGTCTGAAAGCCGCGTTTCTCGTCGGCTGCTCCATAAACTATACGTGATATCTGTGCCCAACCAATTGCTCCGGCACACATTACACACGGCTCTACAGTGACATAAAGCGTACATCCGCTGAGATACTTGCCACCCAAAAGGTTGGCAGCTGACGTTATTGCCTGCATCTCGGCATGAGCGGTAACATCGCAAAGAGTCTCTGTAAGGTTATGCCCGCGCGACACCACCCTGCCCCCACATACTATCACCGCACCGATGGGAATCTCACCGGCATCCATAGCCTGACGTGCCTCGTCAAGAGCCATACGCATATAGCGCTCGTCTGTTTTCTGTTGTTCTTCCTGTGTCATAATTCTTCTTTTTGCAAAATAATGCAGCTTATATTCTGCAAAAATAATACTTTTATTTTGATATACGAAATTTTTATTGTACTTTTGCATTAGCATTATATAAAATTACAATAACAGCAGACATAACATAAATGACTGACGGCATAAAACTGATAAACCTCGACACTGTGGACTCCACCAACCGTTACCTCAGCCAGTACCGTGGTGAGGAGGGAGAGCTTATGACCGTGGTTACGGCACGCTATCAGACGGCAGGGCGCGGACAGGACAGCCACACATGGGAAAGCGAAGAGGACAAAAACCTTATGTTCAGCATCAAGACACGCCCGCATAACTTGCAAATAGAGCGTCAATATGTGATGATGCAGGCTGAGGCACTCGCAATATTCCATACAATGCAAACCTATGCCGACGGTTTCACAATAAAATGGCCAAACGACATCTACTGGCATGACAGGAAAATCAGCGGCACACTCTCCGAGTCGTCAATATCCACCAAAGGCGTAGGCAGCATAATCCTCGGCACAGGCATCAACATCAATCAGGAGCAATTTCTAAGCGATGCCCCAAATCCTGTGTCGTTGCGCAACATAATAAACCGTGAGACCAGCACAGATGAAGTGCTCAGCAAGATACTCGACGCATTTGCTATATATATATATAAGGTGTATGACGGCAAATATGACGACATACATGATGAGTACATGAGTCATCTTTACCGCCGCGAGGGTTATCACCAATTCCGTGACAACGGCGTCACGTTCACGGCAGCCATCGACACAGTACAGCCAAGCGGGCGGATAAGGCTGCGGCGCATCGATGGAACGATTTCTGAATACGATTTTCGCGAAGTGAAATTCATAATCTGACAATACAGCCGACAACAACATTTTAAAGAACATAGCAATAATCATAACAGTAAAAACAAATAAAACCATGGCAAGATTTAAAAGAATATTGCTCAAATTGAGCGGTGAGAGCCTTATGGGCAAACAGAGTTACGGCATAGACCCTGAGCGTTTGGAGGACTACGCCAGACAGATAAAGGAAGTGAGCGAGATGGGCGTACAGATAGGTATCGTCATCGGCGGCGGCAACATCTTCCGCGGACTGAGCGGAAGCAAAAAGGGTTTCGACCGTGTGAAGGGCGACCAGATGGGTATGTGCGCCACAGTTATCAACTCACTCGCACTGAGCAGTGCGCTTGAAGCCATCGGCGTGAAGACAAAGGTGCTCACAGCCATCCGCATGGAGCCCATCGGCGAGCTATACACCAAGTGGCGCGCCATCGAGGCTATGGAGGAAGGCAAGGTGTGCATATTCTCTGCCGGCACGGGATGCCCATATTTCACCACCGACACAGGCTCATCGCTGCGAGGAATTGAGATTGAGGCTGACGTGATGCTTAAAGGCACACGAGTGGACGGCATCTATACCGCCGACCCTGAGAAAGACCCGACTGCAACCAAGTTCACCGAGATTACATACGATGAAATCTATGCCCGCGGCCTGAAGGTTATGGACCTCACCGCCACTACCATGTGCAAGGAGAACAACCTGCCCATCTATGTGTTCAACATGGATGTTGTGGGCAACCTCAAAAAGGTGATGAACGGCGAAGAGATTGGAACGCTGGTGCGATGAAAATGAAGAATCTTTTTGAATGAAGAATGAAGAGTAAAGAATGAAGAATTGGCTGCGCATAAGTGGTATTTCTTAAGCATTCTTTATGCGCTTAATATTATTCTTCATTCAAAAAGATTCTTCATTCTTCACTCTTCATTCTTCATTTAAAACTCCAATCCCTTCTCCCTCGCCGTCTCCATGAGCAGCTTCATGAGCGGCTCACGCTCGTTGGGCACCGTACCGTCGAGCACGGCATTCTTCAGAACCTTCTTCAGCTCACCAACTATTGCCGAGGGCTGAAGATTGAACATCTGCATTATCTCGTCGCCGTTGATTACCGGCTGGAGCAGCCGTTTATAATCTTTTTCCTGCAGGTCGGCAAGTTTCTCGCGCACCATGCGGAAGTTCTCAAGGAAACGTTTTTTCCTACCCTCGTTCTTGCTGGTAATGTCAGCCTCGCAGAGCGTCATAAGGTCGTTGATGTCATCACCGGCATCGCTGAGCAGACGGCGCACCGCACTGTCGGTCACCTCCTCATCGGCAATCACTATGGGGCGCATGTGCAGGTCAACGAGCTTTTGCACATATTTCATGTTCATATCGAGCGGCAGCTTTAGTCTGCGGAATATCTCCGGCACCATGCGGCTGCCCAGATAGTTGTGGTTGTGGAACGTCCATCCTGTGGCAGGCTCCCACCGCTTGCTCTTGGGCTTGCCTATGTCGTGCATCAGCGCTGCCCAGCGCAACCACAGATTATCACTCTTCTTACACACATTCTCCAGCACCTCTAAGGTGTGGTAGAAATTGTTCTTATGCGCCTTGCCGTTCCTTTCCTCCACCACGTCGAGCGCCACAAGCTCTGGAAGAATCAGTTGCAGCAGTCCGCAGCGCTGCAGGTCCACGAACCCGCGGCTGGGATGTTTAGACAGCATTATCTTGTTCAGCTCGTCCTTTATCCGCTCGCCGCTGATAATCTTTATCCTCTCGGCATTGCGCTCAAGGGCATCGAAGGTCTCAGGCTCAATGTCGAAGTTCAACTGCGTGGCAAAACGCACGCAGCGCATCATGCGCAGAGGGTCGTCGCTGAAGGTTATGTCGGGGTCGAGCGGCGTGCTTATAATGCCGTCCTCCAGGTCGTAAAGTCCGTCAAAGGGATCCACCAGTTCGCCAAACCTTGCCTCGTTGAGGCATATCGCCATTGCATTGATGGTGAAGTCGCGGCGGTTCTGGTCGTCCTCCAGCGTTCCGTCCTCAACAATCGGCTTACGTGAGTCGCGCTGGTAGCTTTCCTTGCGGGCTCCCACAAATTCCACCTCGATTTCCTCCTTTGCCTTACGGTCGAAGTATTTCACCTGGGCTGTGCCAAAGTTCTTAAACACCGACAGGTGAGCGCTCTTGCCCAGCTCCTTCTGCAAAGCCTGCGCCACGGCTATCCCCGGGCGCTCCATGCGTCCGTTGGCAGCTATCACCACATCAATGTCATTGCTTTCGCGCTCCAGAAAAATATCACGCACATATCCTCCCACCACGTATGCCTCCACCTCCATGCGGTCGGCAACAGTGCCTATCCTGTGCAATATTTCCTTGTCTATTATCCTTGCTAATTCCTCGTCGCTATATAGTTTCATGAGTACCTCTTTTCCAAATCGCCTGCAAAGTTAATAAAAAAAAGCGTAAAACGGGAGAAAAAACACAGGAAATGATTCTGTTTGCACAAAATGCATTTCCTGTTCTTTGTCACAAATTATAAAATTCCTTAAATATATTTCTCCCAATACGCCATTCTTAATCATTTTAATTACCTTTGCAAGTGGAAATACCTTTTAAAAGAATATGTCAACATTATCCCATAACAACGTCTTGCAGCTGATTAAGCAGACTGTGCATGAAGCAGAGCCGGGTGCCGAAGTTATACTCTTCGGTTCAAGAGCCCGTGGCGATGCAAGGGCAGACTCCGATTGGGACATACTGATTTTAGTAGATACCCCAAAGATTTCCGACAAGCAGTTTGAGAGACTAAACTATGACCTTTGGGTAAAAGGACTTGAAATAGGCGAGGAAATAAATCCCGTGGTCTATCCGCGCACAAAATGGGACGAAGGAAAAGGAGTTTCAATGTTCAGGCACAACGTTTTGCAGGAAGGAGTAAGGCTATGAGCATGACCGATGAAGAAAGAACCGCAATTGTAACATACCGGCTCGAAAAATCAGAGAATACATTCGCTGATGTTCTAAAGTCATTGGAATATGAGATGTATAACACCTGCGCCAACAGACTTTACTACTCTTTCTATTACGCCGCCAGTGCCTTATTGATAAAAAAGGGTGTTATAGCGCACACACATTCTGGAATCCTCGCCATGATTAATCTCCATTTTGTGAAGACGGGCTTGCTTGGCAAAGAAGATGCCATTTTAATGAGACGCTTGTTTTCTTTGAGACAAGAAAGTGACTATGACGACTTTATAAATATTACAATAGATGATATAAAGCCATTGATTGAGCCGACAAGAAAACTCATACGGCTACTGACACAATTGTGCCAATAGCCGCAGACATTAAGCATTTTTATACCATTTCCAGTGGTGTATTACATGTATCAAGGTCATAATAAGACACAGGAAACCGATTTTGCCGTGCCAGCCGCCAAGCCCCGAATGCCCATGCAGAAGCCACACGGGGACTGCGATAAGTCCGGTTATGGCAGTCAACAGACAAAGAATGGTTGTGATTTTAAAGCCCTTGGAATGATGTTTCCTGAAACGGCTATACAACACTCTCACATCCCAGCTGTCCGCACCGCCCCAGTTAAGCTGAACATGCCATACAATAAGCATAACAAAAACAAAACACACGATGACATGCAGCCATGTCCACACCACATTGTCAAGACCGCAGAACGCATTGCCGTGAAGGCTTTCCTGCAAAATGCTGCTTGCAATGACAAGCGGCATCAGGAGCAACAAGCTCTTGTTACAAATCAATAAATGTTTCTTTTTCATACTTTAATTCCATGTTTTTAATGCGACTGCAAAGGTATCGCTTTTTTCTTTCGCAAATATTTTGTATCTTTGCAAATGATTTCGTAATATTTGCACACAATGAAAAAACAGCCGATAAGAAACCAGATAGTGGAACACCTGACACGGTTGGGCGACGTTTCCATACACAACGTCAGCAAAAAAAGTGACACTGCAGCACAAACCTACCATTATCACAGCAATGTAGAGGTTCTAATAGTAAAACACGGATGGGCAGAAGGACTGGTTGGCGCCATACAGGGAAAATTACAGCAAGGCATGGTGGTGGTGCTGGGCAGCGATGTGCCTCACTGCGTGCTGAGGACTTCCGATGACTGCTCTGTTTTATTGCTGCATATTCCAAGCGAGCTTTTCAAATGGGACGAGGAGCGATTTCCGGAGCTTCACCACGGCATAGAGTTCATACGTCTCTGCAAAAGCGGGATTGTGTATAACGACGCTGAGTTTGCTGCCAAGATAACAAGACTTGCAGGCAAGATTACCTCTGCTGATGGATTTATGCGAATGTCGCTGCTCATGCGGCTGCTCCACGTACTGAGCACCACTCCTCCAACGTCAACCCTGAAGGCAGAGAGGCAGCATCTCAACGGGAAAAAGGAAAACGAGTCACCCGTTGACAGGGCATACCGCTATCTTTACGGGCATTTCCGCGAACAGCTGTCACTAAGCGACCTCGCCGCCTATTCGGGACTGCATCCTGCCGCACTGTGCCGCTCGTTCAAAAAGTCAAGCGGACACACCGTGGGGCAATTCTGCTCTCGCCTGCGAATTGAATATGCCTGCAACTTGCTGCTTACCACAGACATGGATATAGCCCAAATAGCTTATCAGTCGGGCTACAACAGCTATCCACACTTCTGCACCCAGTTCAAGAAGGCAATGAAGATGTCGCCCACAGAATACCGTGGAGCAACAGGATATTAAAAACGATTTGTCCCGCCTCCTTCTCTGTCAGAAAGAGGCGGGACTTTTTACGTGTATAACTATTCTTGCGGCATTACAGTCCGCTGCCTCCAGTATCCCCGCCAGTGCCTTCACCATCGCCGCCGCTTGGGGTGTCGCCCTTGCCGGCAGGAGTCACGCGGCTGTGGTCGATGCTCAGCTCCACCGAGTTAGCGGCGGCACGCATCGCAGCTTTTGGCGTGAACAGTATTTTCGGAGTGTTCAGCGCATCCTTCACTGTCACTGCCTCGGGCGTGTCCATCATCTTCGAGCTTACGCTCAGGCGCAGCGAGCCGAGGTCGGCAAGGTCTACGCTCATGCCCATCTTCAATGCCTCGCACACTATGTTACTCAAACTGATTAATGCGTTGCTCACGTCGCCAGCGGAGAGCGATGTCTCTCTTACGATGTGATCCACTACTGCCTTGTTTGTCATTTTCTGACTGGTCTTGGGCACTGCATAATAAACAGTCTGCCCCTTGCGTTCGCCTACTGGCTGAACTCTTGATTTAATTTCAAAGTCTATCATTTCTGTTAGTTCTTAAAATGGTTAGAAAATATTGTTGATTAACACTATGTTTTACTCTCTGAGCACCCCTTGCAAGAGGTGTGCCGATACCTCTTGCAAGAGGTATTGTGATACCCCATGCAAGGGGTGTTTACGTACCCCATGCATGGGTGATTGCAGACGCTTTATAGGGATTGCGCTTTCATCCGTATTGGTCAGAAAGCACACACACACCGTACCAAACACCCTGTGGTCTTGTCTGGATTGAAAAAACCGGCGTTAATGAAGTTCGCATAGAATTGTGAGTTATTGAAGTTCTTAAACTCTGAGGATGACCAGTAAAATCCATCGCCAAAGACAACACCACCAACGGCAGTTAAAGACTCATTGACTTTGTTACGGGTAACGGTATGATTTTTCCCTGGATCCAGGACTGTATCCCCATCCTTATAACAAAGTATGTGCAGTTCTTTCACAGAGGGAATAAACCAGCCTGTGCTACCTTTGGGGGCAGGATTGACGTCTGTGAATCCTTCTATGGCAGCAGCCGGTTTTACGATATTGTCTGTTTTGCTGTTTTTCGTGCAATAGTCATTATAGGCAAACAGCACCTGGGTGTTCTGATAACCGTAGATTTTACTGATATTATCTTTATTTGTCATGCCAGACGCGATGTCGGTGAAATTGTCCTTATTCGTATGGGTGAAATTGGAACTTTTTCGGAAACTTTCCACGCTCTCAGCCGTAGTTTGCCAAGCCATGGTGTTGCTGCCTTGGTACGTAAGTTCTTGCACTGCTACTGCAAGACCGTGGTTGCAGTTTGGGTGCTCTGCCGCCATAATCTTGTCGTCGGTCAGGCTGGCAGGAGTTTCTCTTTCACTGATGTTTGGAGCATAGAACACGATGGCAGCCACGTCGGCCTTCTGGACGGCAGTTAAGGTCTCATCTTTGCTTATCAGGTTGCCGTCCTTCAAGAGATAATCACCCACCTGAAGAGTATAATTTTTTTCGATGGGAGTACCGTCAGCTCCTCCGCCAATCCTGAATGTCTTGTATGTGCCTTTATCGATACCTTTTTTGAGCTTTTCTGCAGGAATGGTGAACTGCTTGCTGCCATTGATAGTGCCGATGATATCGTGCTCGTCTTTAACTAATTCAGGGTTGAATACGAAACGGTATGTGCCGTCCTCCATACGGAGGGGCTTATATTTACTATCTTTGAAGTCCACCCGTGTAGGCACAATATATTCGGAAATGCTTGTGCCTTCAAACTTATACACCGTCTTTGGCACTTCGATTACGGCGAGAGCCATGCGGTGGGCCATGGAGAAGGACACCTTCAGCTTGCCGTCCTCCCCCGTGGTTGCCGTGCCTGTGGCAGTCATAAGGTCGTTATTGGTGTATTTGTCGTGAGTGTCCTGTTCCCATTCATGACCATACTCTGAAATGTATTTGCTGAACACTTCGGTATCAAGATTTCCCACTTGTAATTGCTCTTGCGGTATATTCAAGTAGGGATAACACAAGAAGTACTTGCTGTTTTCGGTAGCACCGCTTATATCCCCTTTTGTAACCTTCCATGTTATTTCTTCGTTCTCTCCTTTCTCTGCGGTGAGCTCCACGCCCTTGGCTATGAATTCGCCATTATCTATGATATACAAAGCGCAATGGTCGCCAGTCTCGAACTTGGTGCGGATGCCTTCCTCCTTGGCGCGTGTCGTCGCATCGCCGCCGTATCCGCCGTCAAAGATTTCAAACTCTATTTGTGCCGGCTTTGGTGCGGCATCCATCAGCTCATCGTCCTGCGAGCAGGCGGTAAGAGTAGTCATCACTGCCGTGAGAGCCATATAAAATAATGTCTTTGTTTTCATCTTCATCATTGTTACATTGTTAATACTCTGAATCCCAATCTATGTCTTCAGTACCTCCATCTCCCCAGTCATTGCTGTAAGTGGCGCTCATTTCGGGACCGCCACCAGGGCTTCCTGCGAGGATGCTCGTGGTCTCTACCTTAATCACTTCCATACTCGGTCTGACGTATGGCTTACGCTTCTTGTTTTCTGTCATAATACTTTTTGTTTTATAAGATTAATAATATATTGATTCCATTTAATTGATTAGGCACACAAAAAAGCGGCGATGCGCGCCGGGCACGGTAACAACCGCACTCCGGCACACATCGCCGACAATTATGAAAATACCCTCCCGAAACTAAACGGGGGGGTAGTGCAAGGCTATTTTAAATATATGGATGTTCGTGTACATTTTACAGTAATGCAGCATATTTACGGATTTGGTTCAGCCGCTCCATGAAAGAAGGGTCTTGGGATGTTTCCTGCATATTGTACTTCATCTGCAACTTCATGAGCGAATCGGCAGGTATGTCCAATGCCGCCTCAAGCATCATAGCAGTAGAGACGAGGAGCGAACGGCGACCGTTCAGCAGATCATTCAATGCCTTGTACGACATACCTAACTGTTCCGCAAGCCTGCGCTGCGAAATATTGCGATATTCAATTTCGTCTTTTATCACCTCGCCGGGATGTGTCGGCGTGTATCCAAATCTTATATTTGCCATAACAGTTTCCTATTTATAGTGATTTGACAATTCTATAATGTTGCACAAAATAACGACAATCTCTGAGACAACCTTCGTAGTTTTGAACTCAATGCGGTATTGATCGTTCACCCTGACGGATTCCAGTCCAGCCTTGTCACCCACCAACGCCTCATAGTGCAATGAGTGATAACGGTAAAGATCTTCCACAGCAGACAAAGACTCCAGCAAGTCTATCGTTTTGCGATACTTTGCAATGACTTGCGGCTGGAACCGATGCTTTTTGTCGGATGTCTTTCCATTGAGGTAGAGTTCTTCCAAATACTTCTTGTCGAACTTGATTTCCATATGTCATTATTTGCAATTCCCGGCAAAGGTACAAATAAAAATGAAGAATGAAGAACGAAGAGTGAAGAATCATTCCCTTAAACCGCATTTTTAATGTTTTTTGGCTTTGCTAAGTGACAACTTGCAACATCGCTACATCACAATCACACAAACTTGAAGCCCCTCTCCCTCAAGGCATTGTTTATCTCTGCCACATGAGCATCGTCGCGGGTCTCGCAGACTATGCGCAGCACACAGGCATTGATTTTCTCGCTGTCACCATTGCGCTCATGGCGCACGCTGGTGATGTTGCCTCCACAGCCAGCAATCACCGATGCCACCTCTACGAGCTTACCCGGACGGTCGTCAAGCTCCACGTTTATCACGCAGTAGCGGCCGCTCTTGGTAAGTCCGCGCTTTATCACACGGTTGAGGATGGTCACGTCGATGTTTCCGCCGCTGACAATACACACTGTCTTCATGCCCTTCACCGGCAGCTTGTTGTACATCACGGCAGCCACGGCGGCAGCACCGGCACCCTCTGCCACCACCTTCTCCTTCTCAAGCAGATGCAGTATGGCACCGCAAATCTCATCTTCGGTCACCGTCACCAGTCCGTCGACATAGCTGTTGCAGATGTCGTATGTAAGTTCGCCCGGCTCTTTCACGGCAATACCGTCGGCAACGGTCGACACTGCTGCAAGAGCCTCACGGCGGCCGTTCTCAACACTGTTCACCATGCTCGGCGCACCCTCTGCCTGCACACCGTAGACCTTCACCTGAGGATTAAGCGACTTTATGGCAAAAGCCACACCGCTGATGAGTCCGCCTCCGCCAACAGGCACCACCACAGCCTCAACATCGGGCAGCTGGTCGAGCACCTCCAGTCCGATGGTGCCCTGCCCCGCTATCACATTCTCATCGTTAAAAGGATGAACAAACGTGTAGCCTCTCTCCTCCTTCAGCTGCAGCGCCTTCCTATAGGCATCATCATAGACTCCGGGCACGAGACAAATCTCGGCACCATAGCTGCGCGTTGCCTCCACCTTACTCATGGGAGCGGTATCTGGCAGACATATCAGCGACTTTATGCCGTGGGCTGCGGCACCAAGCGCCACTCCCTGTGCATGATTGCCTGCCGAGCAGGCTATCACACCTCTGGCACGCTCCTCGTCGGTGAGCTGCGAAATCATGTAACATGCGCCGCGTATCTTGAACGAGCCCGTCTCCTGCAGGTTCTCCAGCTTAAGATACACGTCACACTCGTCATTGAGCTTTGGTGCCCTCACAATCTCGGTTTTCCGTATCGTCCTGCCAAGCACATACCTGGCTTTATAAACATTGTCTAAGCTAAGCATAGCGTTTCAGTAAATGATATAAAAATCAATGCCCCATTGTGCCTTCAAGGTCTCCGATTATCATTCCAAGAAAATATATGTTGCCTGCAGGCTGCTCTGCCAGCAAGCCACGCAGATATTTCGCTGCCTTTTTCTTCACCTCGCTGTCAGCATTCTGCAAGGCGTTGCCGATACCCAGCAGGGCATTGTTCTGTATCTGCTTCTCCATCTTGGGGAGATTCTTTTCCAGCTGTTTCAGATATTCCTCCATATTGCCTGTGGCGTAAGCATCAAGCACGGCGAACGAAGGGGTAAACACACCATCGGCGTTGAGTCCGAGCTCATTAAACTGCTGCTTGAACGTTACCGCCTGCTCAGGAGTGTAGACATCATCAAAATAGATGCAGTCGTAAATCTGGCGCTTATATTTTTTCAGCAGAATGGAGTCCACATCGGCACGGTCTGCCTTTGCCACCTTGCTTCGGTTGGTAAAGAGATACTGCATTTTCTCGTCAGCAGTATTGTCTACATAGTCTTTATAAAGGAAGAAGTTCTCGCTCTTCAGCTTCTGTTTATCGTCAAGACCACTATAATATTCTTTGATAATCTTGTTTAGCTGTTCTTCTTTTTCCTTATCACCACGACGCTTCGAACGTATTTCATTGGTCAGCTGTGCCGCATAGGTACTTATCAGAGCAGCAGTGCGCTCACCGCCGTCATAGCGTGCCTTAATCTTCTCCGGACTCTTGTCGGGGTTAATCTTCATCTCAATGTCGCTCTTAAAGCCCTCGGCTGAATTACCGCCCACAAGCCTTGTGACCTCATTGCCTTCAGCATCGAAGATTACGAATGTAGGGTAAGCCGTCACCTTGCTTCTTCCCACAAGCTCCTTCTCCTCTTTCTCAGCATCATACTTCACACAGACAAAAGTCTTGTTCATATAGTCTCCGAGCTCCTTCTGAGGGAACACATCACGTGCCATCATCTTGCACGGTCCGCACCATGACGTGTAAAAGTCAACAAACACCATTTTCTTCTCTGCCTTGGCAGCAGCCTTGGCTTCCTCAAACGAGATGTGGCGGAAATTGGTCTGCGCCATCATCACAGTGGCTGTCATTGCAGCCACGAACATTAAAATAATTTTCTTCATAATAACATTGTTTTATTTATCTTTGTTTTTCGTTTAATCACTATAAGGCATCGGCATACCAAAGTACGAGCACATAAAAAGATCATCCATGGATACTGACAATGACGAGGCATACCTTATGCTCTTCACCTTGCCTTGTCCTTCAATTGTACGTACAGGTTTGCCCACAGGAACACCACCCACGATATTGTCGTAGAAGTAAAGTTTATAGATGCTACCCTTCTGCGTTCCCACAATAAGATTGTTGAAATTTTCCGACTGGTCGCTGAAGCCTCCGAGATTAAAAAACGAGTTGGTAATAAAACATATTTCCTCTCCGTTACCTATTCCGCTTAACGGCACAGCGTATTCCGATCCACTGTTCCAGTCGAAGGCATACAAATTACCTCCGTCAATACAATATATTATTGTCGCATTTAGGGCATTACCGGCAGTAGCAACAGCCTTGCTTATATGCAGGTTATTGTCAAGCTTCACGATGTCCGTCACCATACCAGCCGCTCCGTTTATGAGATAAAGGAAACGCTGACCGCTGGTATTATCCTCAGTAAGGAAATAAGAAGTCTCATCGCCGCCAAAACCACCTGCACCAATAAAGTTATATCCGCTGCCAATACATTTCTGGCGCAGAATATCCATACCGTCGGCTGCATAGTCCATAGGAAAAGCCTGCCCACCGTTATAGTCGATGGAATACAGCATGTGTTTGTCATCATTCCAATACACAAGGCCATTCATCAATCCAGACATAGGCTGTATAAATTTGCAAGCCCCGGGTTCTACAGGAAATCCAAACTTACCGCTATTGACACCAGTATATTCACCTCCTGTGCCCACAGTATGAATGCCTTCTGACGTTAATAACATTAGACAAGACATTGAATTTACCATATTATTAAACTTTACAGCGCTCATGTCTTCAAACCCGATATTCTCTTTAGTAAACAAACGATGCATGTCTTCCGTGCGGAATGCGGCATAATCTTTGTCTGTAAAGATATTCACCACTGTGGAATAGTCCATCTCGTTTGTCTCATCATCGATAAAACACTGGCTATAGTTCACTGAAAGTCCCACAGGAGAGCCGTCCATCGCACTGCCCGTGAGTTTACTGATAAGATTCTCCATCACTCCACCATCCGTGGCAAGGTCAATCTCAGCAGTGCCGTTTCCCATGTCCTTCAAGATAAAAAAACCTTTTGAGAACTCTGTGGATACACTCACCGTCATTTTCTGTATCGCCGACAGTCCTGTAGCCCTGTCAGTGGCCTCAAATACAACGATATAACCGCCAGATGGCAGATTCACCTCATAGTCAAGCTCTTTCTGGTCTGAAATCTTCTCATCTCGGAATCCCGCAAAGTCACTCGTTACCGAAGTGTCATGGGCTGGTCTGACAAGATACCATGCATAGTCCATCTCTGCGTCACTGAGCCGTGTGTCAATCTTCGGCGTTACCTTAAGCCTGTTGCCGCTGTAAGACACGATGGAGACATTATCCATTTCCTCAACTTCTATTGTAGCAACCTTGCTCATGTCGCCCAGCGTGCTGTCATCGTCATAACATGCCGTGACAAACGCAGGCAGCAGCAAGAAAGCCAATAATTTTATTATGCTTGTTTTCATAACTTCACTGTCATTATATTATAAAACTATGTGTATTAAAATCACTTGCCTCCTTTTTCCTACCACCATGACTTTGGAACAAAGCTCACCTCTGCGCCGTCGGCCTCACGGTAGACATCCTGTCCTGCGGCAATGCGGGCAGCATTCTCCTCGGCAAGCTTTTTCTGGAACCATGTAGCCATATATGCTGTATATGCCTGGTCTACGTTGAATTCCACAAGATAGTCCTCATCCCATGCCTTGCCGGTCCATTCTATCATCAGCTGATGCTTCACCTGACCATACACGCCCACGGTATAGTCCATGTAATAATCATCCCAGTTGGCAGGCTTCGACAGACGGTCTGTATACACTATGGTGCGCTCAGTCATGTTACTGTATCCCGGCTTGAACACACCATTGTCCTTAAACCTGAACTTCAGGGTCACTGTCTCATTCTTCAACGACCCATCGCGCAACAGAACAACTCCCACCTTCACCATGTTCTTGCCTCCATCAACCACATATATGTCCTGGGCATCCTTAAAGTCAACATAGTGAACGCCGGGCTTCGCATTGTCGGCACCCTCAACCGTCACCTGCTCAAGCATAAACTTACGGGGTTCATCACTTATCGTGCCTGCCACAATGGCATCCAGCCACACTGTGTCACGCTTCAACTCAACCGGTTTTGTGGCAAAGCTGTATGTTGCCACAGTCATCTCCTCCGTCACTTCGTCTGATGTGAGCGCCTCATTCTGTGTCTGACTCCAATAATAGAAGTTGAGATAACAGTCAGGGTGAGAATATTCCTCAAGCTCCTTCTCGCATGATGTCAGCGCGGCACCAGCCATCACTGCCAACATGACCGTCTTTATATATGTTTTCATTTCCTTCGCTTTTAATTATTTGTTGTTAATTCCGTTAGGATTAAACTCTGTCTCGGGCAACGGCAGCAAATAGTCGTTCTCCACGGCATCATCGCTGCGCCACAGCCACTTAACCATGCCGAGACGCTTGTAGGTGTAGAACATCTGTCCCTCGGCAAAGAACTCGCGGCGGTATTCGCTCAATACAAATTCACGCGCCTCGTCCAATGATGTGAATGGCGTAACACTTCCCACATTGTGCGACAGCATATACTCAGCATACAGGCGGTTCACCTCATCAAGGTTATTGCCCGTTTCCATAGCTATGAGATACAGCTCCGATGTGCGGAGCATGGGAATAATCTGATAATATAGCATAGCATCCTGCATATCATCAGCAAAATTGTATTTGGAGCACCCTGCCCACATCTTACCAAAAGCATCGGCAACCCTTCTGTTCCACGCATAGAGATACCTGTTGTGCGAACTGATATTCTGACCGGCAAATAGCTCTTCAAGCATCTCAAGACTAAGGGCAAGATCAGAGGCAGAATTATACCGGCTGTCCGAACTGCTCACAAGCGACGAGGCCGCATATTCCTTAACATCATGCTTGCTGAGCGCAAACAGACATTCATTAGGACACAGCTTATAGCCCACGCTGAAGTCATTAAGTCCGCTCAACGGACGGAGCGCCTTGCCGTCGGCACCCTTTGCATTGATAAGTTCCATGGCAATGGCATTGGCGGCAGCCGTGTCGCCGATATACAAACTCATGCGTGCCTCAAGTGCGCACACCGCATAGTAGTTCATGCGGAACTGTCGGTAAATCATAAAAGAGTTGCTCTCCTGAGAGGTGCCGTGCATCTGGCTGAAAGTATACTTAAACAGCGGGTCATTGTCCTTAAGACGCTTCTTGGCATTTGCGATGTCATCCTTCAGCTTTGCAAGATAGTCGGCATAGCTGTAGTATGGCGGCATCTCGTCGATGTTGGTTGTCTCGCAGTATGGCAGCATCACGCTCTTGGTGCCTCCCGCAGGCATCTGACCGAACAGACGCAGCACGTCAAGCTGACAGTAAGCCCTTATGGCGTATGCCTCACCGATGATGCAGTTGCGCTCCTCCTCACTCGCAATCACCTCACCGTTGGCAAGCCCGTGCTTTATAATCATGTTTGCCTGAACCACAGTGTTGAAAAGTCCCTTGTATATTGCAGCCACGGCAGCCTTGGAATAGTCGGAGCCATAGTCGTGGGCTGCCAGGGCATAGTCCTGCTGGCGTGCCGTATTGTCACTATTATCGACAGTGTTCCACAGATTTGCAAGATTCTCGATATTCGTCATGGTGAGGCGCTCGCCATATATATCCTGCTCTGCCATAGCCATATAGCATCCTGTGAGGGCTGTCTCAAAACCCTTTTGTGAGGCAAACTGGTCCTTTTCCTTATTCTCAGTGTCAGGACGCACGTCAAGCCAGTCGTTGCACGAAGTTGTGAACATGCACAGCGGCAGCACCGCAAGAACGCAGCGCAATGCCTTCACCGTCTTTCCTGCCAACACCTTATTTTCTATTTTTCTGTAATATTTCATATTTACCGTTAACTTTGAAATCATACTTAACCTTTCCTAACTTAGAACAGCAACTTGATGCTGCCCTGAATGTTTCTCGCGTATGGATAACCAGTTCCGCGCTCCTGCTTTATACTTCCCCAATGGAACAGGTTTGATGTGTTGATACCGAATGTCACCGACTGCACCTTCAGCAGGTTCTTTATCCAGTCGGTATGCCAACGGTATTGCAGGCTGAGCGATGCAAGCTCCAGCACATTGTCATCCATAACGAAGCGTGATGTGGCACGGGTCTCTCCATTTGAGAATCCCTTGAAGAAAGTCACGTCGCCGGGCTTCATCCAACGGTCCTCATACACACGGCGGTCAACGTTCTGGCGCATAAGCTGCGATGAGGTAACCTCCACACGGTCAACAAGCGTCTGGTTGTAGGTCTTGCCCCCCCAGTAATAACTGAACGTTGCGTTAAACGTAATATCCTTCCAACGGAGAATTGAGCTGAAATTGCCACGGTATTTCGGGTCAGCCTGTCCGCAGAACACCTTATCGCCTGCCTTCCATGTGTCGGTGACGTTGCCGTTGCGGTCAACATACATTTCATTTCCCGTAGAAGGGTCTATGCCATACGACCTTACGGCATAGATGGAATTTTGCGGCCGTCCTTCATAGAAGAGGTTTGCAACCTCAACATCTTGGTTGCGGTATTCCTCTGTCTGCTGCTTTACAACCTCTGAAAGCTTTGATATCCAGTTTTTGTTGTAGACAATCTGTCCTGTGAGCAACCAGTTGAGGTCGCGTTTGGCGTCACGGATAACGTATGCGGAGAGCGATGCCTCCCAACCACGGTTTTTCACCTCACCCACGTTTGCCACATACGTTGTCAAGCCCATTGATGCCGGCAGGTCCATGTTCGACAGCAGATTGGAGGTCTTTTTGTCGTAATAGTTAAACTCACCCTTTATTCTGCCGTTAAGCAATCCGAACTCCATACCTATGTTCAGCTCGCTGGTGGTCTGCCATGTCAAGTCAGGATTGCCCCACGCATACAGCTGCGAGCCAAGCCAGTGCATGTATCTGTTGTCCGTGATGCTCCGGTAGATTGTGTTTGCACCAGAGCCTGAGCCAGTCTGCGAGCCGACCTCTCCAAACGATGCCTTCAACCGCAGGATATTCACCACAGGATTCTCCTTAAGGAATTTCTCGTTATGGACGTTCCATCCGATACCTGCGCTCCAGAAAGGTGCCCATTTCTTGTCGCTTCCGAAAGTTGAGCTTCCATCGACACGGTACGACAGGTCAACATAGTATCTTGTGTCGTAAGTGTAGTTGGCATTACCGGTGAAACCAACACGGCGAGTGGTATATTTACTCCCGCTCGGCACCTCATTCTGGGCATACTGACGGGCATTGCCTATAAAAGGCATGTCGCTGTCAGATATTCCCTCCACCTGAAACAGCAAGTCGGTGGAATTATCCACAGATATGGAATAGTCGGCACCCACATACAGCTGATGCTTGTCGGCAAATGTGTTGCTGTAGGCAAGTGTAGCATTGCCATCGTAGCTGTAACCGTTGCCAGTGCCATAACGGTAGAGTCCACGGCGGAGAAAGCCTTCATCCGTTGAATATTCCGAGTAGTGTCCGTAATGGTCGGTAGTGAAATATGAGTGCTCTGCCGGCAAGAAATAGTCGCTGGTGTTGGAAGTCTTGGATATTCCGAACTGTCCGCGGAATATCAGCTGAGGCAGAATGTTCCACTCTATCGAGAAGTTGTTGGTAAGGGTTTCATGCCCTGCCTTGTTGATGGTATTCAGCGATGCGTCATAAATTGGATTGAACATATCGCCACTTCCAGTTCCGTCTGACGTTCCCTCATAAAAATGCCCGAACCGAGTCTTCAACGTACCGTCCTCATTATACGGCGAGTTGTAGGGCTGCTGTGCCACGTAGTCGCTAAACTGTCCATAGTTGCTTTCCTGAGAACGCACAAGTCCGAAGGAGGTGTAGTTTTTGAATATAAGGTTCTTCAGGTTGTAGACCAGCTGCACGGAACCGTTGAACGAGCGGCGGTATGAGTTTTTCATTGCACCCTCAGTGTTCTTATAGTTTGTGGCAACCGCCCAGCGGAACTGCTCGCTACCTCCCTCAAGACGAAGATTATAATGTGAACCTACACCTGTATGCACAGGTTTATTGAGCCAGTCGGTGTCTACTCCGGCAAGCACCCTCGCCAACTTGTTGTTATATGCTATCTGGCGGGTTATCTGTGTGCTGGTGTTCACTCCGTCATATAGTCCCACCCGCTTCTCCAACGCCAGTTTCTCGGCTGCGTTAAGATAGTCGTATGAGCTGAGGTCGGGAGCCTCTATGTCGAATCCCACCTCGGCATTCACTCTCAGTTTTCCTGCTTCAGGCTGACGTGTGGCAACCACAATAACGCCATTGCTGCCCCTTGAGCCGTAGATGGCTGTTGCCGCAGCGTCTTTCAGGATATTGATGCTCTCAATCTCCTCGTCATTGTAGTCCATGAGCTTTTCAAGCGAAATCTCAAAGCCGTCTAATATAATAAGAGGTGTGTTCACCTCGTTCGATGTTGTCTCGTTAAACTCCTGCACGCTCATAGGCAGTGACGAGTTACCGCGTATGTTTATCTGCGGCAGGTTGTTGGGGTTGCTTCCCGCAAGGTTATTCACCTGAAAGTTCATTGAGGCGTCAATAGTGCGCAAGGTTTGCAGCAGGTTCTGACCCTTGTGCAGCTTCAATTCTTCACTGCTGATGGTAGTTACGGCACCAGTGTAGCTTTCCTTAGCTTTCTTGAAAATACCAGTCACCACAACTTCATTAATCTGGTGACTGTCGTCTTCCATGGTGATATAGCATATACGGTCACGGTTGGAGCCGTCTATCTGCATTCTGCTGGTCTTCATACCCACAAAGCTGAACAACAGCACCTCACTGCCGTCTTTTGGCAACATGATGGCAAACTCACCGTTTGCATCGGTTGTGGTGGCTATGGCACGGTCGTCGGTCATCACGGTGACTCCAGGCAGGGTCTCTCCTTTTGAGTCGGTCACCTTACCGCGCAGCAGCGACTTCTCCGTCATCGACATGTCACGCTCTTTCTTCTTTGCCTTCACCGTGATATATCTGTCATTCACCATGGTATAGGTAAGATTGGTGCCGCCAAGCACTTTCTCCACCGCATCCTTGACCGTGGCATTAGTCAGTTTCACCGTAACTCTATGATGAACCACGTCATCATACACAAACTCAATACGCACTCCTGCCTGTTTCCCTATTTTCTTCAGGACCGTGGGCAGAGGCTCATTGCTGAAAGATACACTCACACGCTTGCCTGTCTGGGCTGATGCCACCAAGACCATAAGCATGCATACAAGCACCATCAATGCTCTTTTCATTTTTACCTTGTTCATATAAATTTATTAAAGTTTTATTTAATGATACGTACAAGGTCACATTTCGGGCACGATTTGAAAGAAAAACAAGAAGTTTTTTATCAATTCACAACTATTTTATCCTTTTCCAATTGCATTTTGACATTATCAAAGCTGTTTATTATGGCAATAATATCTGCCAGCGTCTCATAGCGGCTTGCAGAGAAAAACACCTTTGTGTGGGCATGGCGCATATTGTTGAACACCACATTTATGCCATACCAACGACCTATCTCTCGCGCTACAACAAGCATTTCCTCATTGTCAAAATAAAACTCTCCCGAGGTCCACGCTCTCACAGCATCAGCATCTATATTCTCTGTACGCAGCATGCCGTTGGCGGTAATTAATGCTCCCTCACCGGGGCTCAGGTGCTTCTTGTCTGAAGAAGTGCTCACGTCAACGCTTCCTTCCACAAGTGCCACAACGGCATCTGCGGCACCATAGGCTCTTACATTAAACTCCGTGCCTGTAACACGTGTTTCCATATTACCGGCATCAACAATGAAAGGATGAGCACTGTCGCCTGCCACCTTGAAATAAGCCTCTCCGCGTAGCGTCACACGCCTCTCACCGCCGGTGAACGTTGCAGGGAACGTAAGTATACCGCCTGCATTGAGAATTATCTCCGTACCGTCGGCAAGTGTCACTTCGGCTGTCGTGCCGTATGGTGTGCGGACGGTCTGTATCTCTGCTAAAACGTTGCTTTTCTGTGCCAAATAGTCTAAATTCTTAGATTTCACAACCTTTGTAATGCCACCAGAAGTTACAGTTATTTCCCTTACAGCAGAGACATTCCGCTCATACGCCACAAATTCAGAAGCAACATCAGTAGCAACGGGCTGTACCTCTCGCCCGTCTTTATGCCCGACATAAACCATTATCATAACTGATGCGGCAATACATGCCGCAACCCAATAAAGGCTCTTCACCACTCCCGCCCTGCCTTTGCGGAAATGCTGTTCCTTAAATTCCTCAAATCCGGTGTCCACATCCGGCTTCAGCTCCTCTGAGTGGCGCAGATAATAATCACGCAGCATAACTTCTTCGCGCTCCATCGCTGAATTTGTTAATTCATCATTATTGCAGTTCATCATTATAGGCACGTTTTTATTTATTGTCATATATAAATATATTCGTTTCAATCAGTTTTTCGGGCACACTTTTTGTCTTTATAAAGCTCTCTTAACGTTTTCAGGGCTTTCATTATATGTTTTTTCACAGTACTCTCGCTAATACTTAACTTTTGTGCCACTTCCCGGTATTTCATACGGTCGAGATAGCACATGCGCAGAATCATGTCAGTGGGTGGTTTCAGCACGCTGAGCATCTGCTCCACAAGCCTGTCTTTCTCGATCTCGTCACCATAATCACTATAGAACAGCGTTGCCTCATTTATATAGTTGTCGCTATAGCGCTGTTCCTGTTTCAGATGCCGCAGACGGTCCACGCAACGGTTACGTACCGAGGTTAAGAGATAGCCGTTTAGAGTCTTGTCATCTATCGTGGCAATGTTATGCCACACCACAGTCATTACATCTCCCACAATATCACGCGCAGCCTCCTTGTCACACACTATATTAAGCGCATAATAATACAGACGTGAATAGTTCCGCCTGTATATTTGCTCAAACTGCAACTCATGATTTTTAATAGATGTCATAACAATTAATGTATCTGTACAGTCCCTAACCTGCCAACAAATAGAAATCTCGCTGCAAAATTAGTCAAAAATATTGGTTCTACAAAGAAAAACGACATATTCTCATATTTTTTTGTTAATTTTGCACCCGCAACCACAGGGCATACGCTCATGGCTAAAACAATAATCATAAAAACAACAGAATATGCTTACAATATACAAAGGCAGACCGACCGACACCAGCGGCAGACAGCAACGGGAGATAAGGGTATATGACTTGCTCGACGACTTGAAGATAGACTACGACCGCCTCGACCACGATGCCGCCATGAACATGGAGGTGTGTGCCGAGATTGACGCCGCCTTCGGCAGAATGACATTAGAGGAGTTTAAGGCTGAGCCCGACAGCAAACGCACCCAGCATGCCATAATCTGCAAGAATCTGTTTCTGTGCAACCGCCAGAAAACGAAGTTCTACCTGCTCATGATTCCCGGCGACAAGAAATTCCTCACCAAGAATCTCTCAGCACAGATAAACTCCGCCCGACTGTCGTTTGCCGGTGAGGAGGAGATGCTGAAATATCTCGACATTACACCCGGCTCCGTGTCGGTGTTAGGACTGATGAACGACCACGACAATGCCGTGCAACTGCTCATTGACAGCGATGTGCTGCGGAGCGAATACGTTGGTTGCCATCCGTGCATCAACACATCAAGCCTACGCATGAAGACCCGCGACCTCACAGAAAAGATACTTCCGGCAATACATCATTCTCCTATAATCGTCACCCTATGACGTTTATAGGAGAGTTTTTCATGATGCAATATGTAATCTTATCCAGACACATCTTGGCACCATTCGCCAAAGCAGCACAAGCAGGCGGTATCTCCAGTCAATGGTAGCCACATCCTTCCTCTTTTCTATTGCCCTTACTATCATCCTCGCCACATCGTCTGTCCGCAGCTTCATCGGATATCTGCCGTCCTTTATCAGGTCTGTAGCCACAAATCCTGGACGGACATCAGTAAAACAAATCTTCAGTTTCCTCATCCTTGCCAACTGTTCCAGACATTCCACATAATGATTCTGATAGCGTTTAGTCGACGAATAGGCAGCTGCCGCCCCGAGTCCTTTTGTTCCGGCAATACTGCTTATCACCGCAATGTGCCCTATCCTCCCCTCATGCCCAATTTGATTTCCATGACCTGCAAAATAATAAAATGCTGCCGTCACCATCCTTGTAAATCCCACAACATTGGTCTCTGCCGTCAATATCTCTTTCTCAGCATCCAGTCCCATGTTCTGCCATCCTATGCCCGAGCTATGGAAATACAGATCCATGCCTTCTGTTTCCTCTATCAGCTCGCTAAGTCTCTGTACCGCCCCGTCATCAGTCACGTCAATCTGTTTCACCGCCACTACCTGCGGCAACTCCTCCATCAACTCCTTCAGTCTCTCCACTCTGCGCCCTGCTATGCCGAGCGTCCAGCCTCTACGGGCAAGCTCACGAGCCACCTCCATCCCTATGCCCGATGTTGCTCCCATTATTATCGCCCTGCGATGTGTATCTGTATTTGTCATATAGTCATTTTTGCTTGCAAAGTTACGAAAAAAATAAATAACGAAGAAACGAAGTTCAACAAATCCCGGCAAAAACAATAAAAAACTATAAAAATGTGATTTTAAAGCACAGAAAACATCGATTTTTGTGATTTTATCACTATTTTTGCATCGAAAAATGTGATAATCATATAGAATTCATAATATAAAGATGTGATTATGAAGGATTTAAAGAATGTATATAATCATATCTCTGTATTTCTCGCCAAGGAGAACAAAAAATTCCAAATTACAAAAATAGGGCACGGGGCACGCAGCCGCGAATATATTGGAACTGTCGACTGGCTTGCCGATGCCGGTATAATAAATATATGCTATTGCCTCAGCACTCCGGAACTGCCACTGAAAGGCAATTACGAATCCAACAACTACAAACTATATTTCAAAGACACTGGATTGCTCATAGCATCACTGGATGACGAAGCACAGGAAGACCTGCGTGCCAACCGCAATTTCAACACATATAAAGGAGCCATATACGAAAACATCGTAGCCGATATGCTGACAAAAGCCGGCTACAGGCTATATTTCTATAAAAACACACAAGGCACCATAGAAATGGACTTCTTTATACGCGATGCCAAGTCGCTCATACCGGTAGAGGTTAAAGCACGCGACGGTGCAACGCCATCACTTAATAACCTCATAAAAAAATCACAATACAGTGACATACATTACGGTATAAAACTGGCTGAGCGCAACATCGGATACGCCAACGGTTTCTATACATTCCCATAAATCTTATTGCTGATGAAAGCATATTGAGTCCCTTGGGGATCACTGTCAATTAAATATGTTGTTACTGTTTTACCCATTACATTATTTGTTATTTGAGAATTTATAATTTTCTGCATAATAACTAAAGTACCAAACTATAAAATTACAATATGCATGGAATTTGTATCCCCCTCCTTTTCTTTTTTGTTTATGACGATATAAATTGGCTTTCTGTAAGAAAATCTCTTTAGTCCAATCTTCTTTTTTGTATTCGGTCTTAAATCTTTTCCAAACCTCATCTTTTGCTGCAACTCTTTTGGCTTTTAAATTCTTACAATTAAGACCGAGTAAATTAATATCACTTTTAACCTCATCCTCATTTGTCCCAGTAGGTATAATTTCTCCATCCAAAGTATATGTTATCAAATCTTCACAATATGAGACATGAGGATTTAATATTTTTATAGGTTTGTTTCCACGTTTTTTATCACAATGTTCGGAAGCATTTACACAAACTCCGCACATATTTGAATATAATAAAGACTGCTTTTTATGCTCTTCTTCTGAATAAGGTGAATCTTTGTGACGAGTTTGTGGTATATAATGCTCTATTGTAGAATTATCAATAGTTATCTTCCCCATACAATATGCACAAATATAACCTTGTTCATCAATCAACTTTTGCCGAATTACAGATTTACAGCGCAAATCATCATATGTAGCTCCAGGCGTTGTCTCTCGAAATACAGTCAATTCTTTGGGCTCTTTATTCCTATTGTCAATATATCTCATATTATTCTGCTAAATCGTCAAACATTGAATCTGCTTTAATGACCTCTAAGTCTCCTTCACCAAAATTATGTCGCAAATCTTTCAACAAATTTTCAGCTTTATTATAATCTTTCTTAGTCATTGCACTATAAAATTGAGAAATAAGATTTTCTCCAAATAAATTTCTTTCATGCATATTGAAGTAATCAGACAATAATGAATTAACATCTCTTCCATGGGAATAATACTCATTTAGCTTTTCATGACCATCCTCTATTATATGAATATCATCTCGATTATTGTTACCTACAATTATAGGATTATGAGTTGTAATAATTGCCATAGATTCATCATTAAGGCCTTTCTTAAAATCCGATATAAAATTTTGTTGCCATTTAGGATGCAACGATACATCTGGTTCATCCAACAAAAATAAAATGTTTTTTTTATTTAGCACTAAACTTAATCCTACTGAAATTATTTTTTGCTTTTCCCCTTCACTTAATTTATCAATTGAAAAAACTCCATTCCAAGTAATATTGATAGTTTCTAACAAATCATCGCATAATAATGTATCTAAAAAAGGAACTACTTGATTTGAATCTAAATTAAAACATGAACAAAATAAATCTTGCACCATTATAGAACCATATAATTCATATTCTAATCTATCTTGGTTTTCTTCATAATATGTACGCACGGCAAAGAGGTCAAGTCCTTCAAAGAGATCGTGTGCTATCTTACCTGAAATTCCCCAAATGCCATTATTACTTGTTCTTGCCCAATAGGGTTTTTTAATAGTAATTGTTGTCGTACAACCATAAATATCGATACCTAAAGATTTTAAAAATATATTTGCTTCATCTGTATTTAAAACAAACAATGCTAATAAAATAAATGATACATATTCTTTTTTTATATAAATAAAAGGATTATCAGAAGGTAATACTAATGGCTTCAATGAATACGGATTGTTTTGCCTGATTATCTTTTTTATAATTTTTTCCTCAAAATGTCTGCTTAGCTGCTTTAATCGTTCCGTTATGCCAGAATAAGACAGAACAACCTTTATAGGCAAGAAAGAAAAATCGGCATAGGCTTTCTTTAATTGATATGTAGAAAAATCCTTACCATCAATTTTAATGATAGGAGCAAATGTATTGGTCTCCGATGCTATATATCTACTTTCAATAAATACATCTAACCCACTTATGGTATAACTAATTTTATATCCATCAATAAACTCAGCTGTTTTATCATCCAGCACAAAATATTTATGCAGATGTCCAAAAATATAGGCAAGGCACTCAATAATACTTGATTTTCCACTACCATTTTCTCCAATAAGAACCGATATATTAGATGTAAAATCAATACTGAAATCTTGTAGTATATTATAATCTTTTATATATAAACTTTTTATTCTCATATATTTCTTTATTTATTATGTTATAATCCGCTCCAAATAACAGGGTTCGTTAACAGATTGGCGACAACATTCGATGCGACATCTGTCCCGAATGATTTTAACTTTTCTATAATTTCCGGGCGAGCCTTCTCCAGATTGTTGTCAGCTTCAGCAACAACAGTTTTCAATTCTTTAATCTGACGACCAGTTAAATCATCCTTTATTGCCTCTATAAACAAATCCACTGCCATTGATTGCTCTTGGTGCTGAGACTGACTATTAGAATTATTAATATTTGTTGTAACGTTAATAGATTCTCGGCTATGTGATATATTTTTCGACAAATTCTTAGTTTGAGGAATAAATTGGGGTAATACAGCAAAAGCTTCTAATATTGCCAATAATTTCTGTTGTTGATCAGGCCACAGGCTTTCATTACTTATTGTTTCAAATTCTTCAACATGCTTATCTTTTGGATAATTTATTACCAAGAATCTCTTTACTTTTTCAAGCCAACAATAATATGAATCCATATCAGGATATTCGTAATATGGAATTATAACATCGTCATTATATTTTAATGTGCGAATTCTATTTTTCTGTTCTGTTATAAGATCTTGTATAGTCATATTTTTATTTTTTATTAAAAATTTGGTTTTCAAAATTCATTAAAGCTTGTGTACGAAGTTGCTCTGCCTGTAACTTGTACTTTTTTATTTGTTCCTTTTGAACATTAATATACTCTACTATTTCTCTTTGAATAGGAATAGGTGGAATAACCACATTGTAATTTTTAATTTTATCAGCATTCAAATTTGGTTGGTTATTTCCGCTTGCCATAGAGCGCAGATTATCATATTGAACTTGCAAATAATACCACAAATAATCAGTTATAACAATGTTATTGTCTATGTCGAATAAAACCGCACATGCTTGATTTGTTGTTGCATCAACACCTAACCTTGCAGTTCTTCCTCTCGTGTTACCTTGACCATACATTGCAATAATAAGAGAACCTTGAGGATAAATTTTTGCAGAACTATTATTTATAGCCTCTTGTGTTATATGTTCTTCTGTGTCTAATATCACATCATCCAGGACTTCTCCTGTTTTTATCCATGGGATATTTCCTTTATAATATTGTTGCTGGGAGCGAGATGGAGTTCCACCACTTCCAACATTGCATAATTCTTTTATTTTTGTTGTCTTATACTTTTGAGAATTTATTTTGTTTTTATTAAAAATCTTATCAAATCCCCATTCTTCTATATTTTTACATCCAACAATTTTCAAGAATACATATTTTGATTGTGAAGATGCATTTTGCTTTCCAATATTTATTCCAAGCGTTTCAGATACATAAGTCTTAATATCTGTCTCATACTGTAATACCTGTTTTTCAAGTTGAGCTGCTCGTGTCATTTTTGCATTATATTCCGTCACTAAAGCCTTTTGTTCGGCAAGTAAGGGAAGAGGAATTGATAAGTTTTTTAATATCTCATAAGATAAATTCTGACGTACAGACCCCGTCGTATTTCTTTTTATTACATCGTTGAAACGTGGAGTCTTCATTAATATAAATAGATATTCTGATAGGAGTTTTTTAGTACAGCTAAATACCACATATGCTGGACTTATATAGTCATTTTTATGATGTTTTCTTTTTAATCCAATCGAACCAATATTTACACGATATGGATTATATGCAATCCATCCCATTTCCATTCGCTTGTATTTTTGTTTTATCTTAGAACCATTTACAATATATGCATCAAAAATGCCCATATGATTATTTACACCTAATATTCCATAATCACAAGCTTTATCGCTAATGTCATATTTTTGTTTTTCCTCTACTATTAAATGTTGCAGCTTTTCCGTAGGATATTTTGAAGAACTTAATTTCGTATAATGACGTTTCAAATCCCATTGAAGGATTTCTTTAAATGGGATAAATTGCAAATATTTAAATTTATTTACTTGTTCCATATTATTTTGTTTTACCATAAAACGCTTCTGGTTCTGAAACTATAGTATCATCAGCCCAACGTACACGCATAATTTCACCATAGTCAGTAACTTTGTATTTTGTAGTCTTAACAAATGTTTCCCACAAATTATTTTCTTTTCTATATGGCGTAAATTCTTTTTCGAGCGGTATCAATTCGTTCTCAATAGCGGTACCAGTAGTGCTAATACCTGCTTTTTGTATTTCTGCTACTGGAATTTGATAGTCAAAACGTTCTTTTATGAGCTTATGTGTTTCGTTCGCAATTTGTTCCAATATTGCTTTGCGTTTTTTCGTTAATTCTTTTTTGACATCTTTTTCTGGTGCTTTCTTTCCACGTTTTGCCAATTCCTCATCTATAGCCTGCATTTCTTCCTCGTATTTTATATTTACTTCAGAAGTTACAGCATCAACAATTGCTGCATATTGTTTGCTTTCGTCTTCTGTAAATTTTTTAAAGAAAAGCAAACTTGGTTTAACAGTTGCTCCAGATGCCATAAAAACATCTTGTGGGATGGACACAATCAATAAAATCTTAGCTTTACTTTCTACAAAATTACGAATTTTCTGCATATTGGAGTTGTTTAATACACCTTCAGGCAACACAATTCCCATTCGACCACCTGGTTTCAATAAATTCAAGCAACGCTCAATAAATAGGACTTCTGTCAATCCACTCATCTTACCTGTTTCAAACAAGCTTAAAATAGACTTGCCTATATTGTCGTTTACTTGTTTTTGAGCCTCAATATATTGTTCTCCATATCGCTTTATATATGCCTCAATTTTCTTGGTATCGGTAAATTTGTCTGCTTCTGAAATTTTTAATTCTTTCTCCACACGTGACCCAAAAGGTGGATTTGTCAGAATCACATCAAAACGATTCTCCCATATTCCGTTTACATTAAGTAATCCGTCATGATGATGGACACCACCATGACCATCACCGTGCATAATCATATTCATTTTTGCAGTACGAGCCATACGGGGATTAGCGTCTGTGCCATAAATGCAGTCAAATGACAGACTACGTAAACGTCCAAGTGGATTATTTATATCCAATTCATAGTTTAACTTATTAAAAGCATCAGTAACTTTTACATTGATGTCATTTTTTTGTTCTTCTGTTAAACTGTCATAATCATCTGTGAAATAGGTCTTTTTGATTTCCGTTTTGCGTTCTTCCATCTCTTTTTCTATATTCTCACGCACATATTCAAAGGTGCGAATCAAAAAACCTCCACTTCCACAGCAGGGATCACAAACATACTCACCCTCCTGAGGGTCAAGCACAGAAACCATAAAATCTACGATGGTACGTGGCGTGAAAAATTGTCCTAACTCACCACGAAAAGTTCGTCCAAGAAATTGTTCAAATGCAATACCCTTTACATCATCAGATGTAGTAGATAAATTATATATTTGCAATTCTTTTACAATTTGTTCAAAACTGTTTTCTCGAATTTTAATGATTTCATTAGGCTCAAACAAGTGGTCTTTTGCAAAATCTTCTTTAGTCTTCTCAAATAAAAACTGATAAAATTCTGGAGCATCTTTAGATTTAAAATCATTATAACTCTTACGGGCTTTTTGAAACTCCTCCAAAGAAAATATTTGCGTTCCTGTATTATCTCGTTCGTATCGAATTTTTATAAATAGAATTTTACTGATTTCGTCAAAAGCAGCTTCTGGCGAAAGTTTATCATTATTGCGAATTATATTATGACATTTAAAGAGCAATTTTGAAAACTCATCACGTGTAAAAGATTTTGTTTGTTTCAATAACTCTTTTATTTTCTTATCATTAGTTGCTGTAATAGCGTTGGGAATATCTGCAATTTCTTCAAGTTTTTTAGGTATTTCTCCTTTTACCACCTTAAAAATTCGTGTCTCTTTTAGATTAGTGGTAACAAAAAAGTCCGCTCCCGCCCATGAGGCATAATTATATCCCTGATAATAATCAGCTTCACGAATTGTTACGTTTTCCGACTTACACTCAACAACTATAAGCGCATTTTTGTTTGCCTGTTTATCGGATATGGATTTCCAGATAACAATATCTGCACGGGCTGCACCTTGCCCACGCTGCGAATTAGTTACTTGGACTTCTTGGGCCATTTGCTCTAATGAGAAGCCATAACTATCAGCCAAACGGCAAATGTAACGTTGACGGACTTCTTCTTCTGGTTTTAAAACCAACCACTGTTTTTTTAGTGGTGCAAATATCTTATTGTCTTTTATCTGAATTTCCATAATGAAAATTTGTACTTAATATTTTTAACAACTTTTTATAGACTTATATTGTTTATTAATTTGTTTAATTACAAAATCTCCGTAGTTACATATATCTCAAAAGGTAATAATACGGCTGTATTATCAAGTTCCTTTGAGCGCACACAGGACGCGAACTTTTTCCAATCTTTACCCAATCTTCCTGAAAGCTCGGATTGGTCAATATATATACATAACCAGCCTCAATATTATTCATCAGCATTTGTTTTCGTTACCGCCTGCAAAGTTAATAAATAAATTTGAGAATCAAGCAGTTTTATGAAAGAAATTATGTGGAAAGTAGTAAAACACGGTTCTCATAATCCTTCCCCTTTCTCGTCAATACGATTGATTTTCCAATAACCCGACTTATTGCTGCCGATGCGTTCAAGGATACGGTTCTCACGCAAGCGCTTGATAATCTTTTCCACAGCTCGTTTGGTAATTTCTAATCTGTCGGCTATTTTTTGAGATGAGAACGTCGGATTGGAGTTTAACAAAAGCAATACACGCATATCGTTATCACCGAACTTTATACCGAACATTACACCGAACTGATTTCCGAATATTATGCCAAACTCTCTCTCTAATGGAGATGTATTTGCATTAATGTAGGTTTTCTCTTCACCCTGATGCATAGTGAGCGTTGCAAGAATCTCGCCCAACATAAATTCGATAAACGGCGTGGATTCTCCAATAGAAGTAGAGGTTGTTATAGCATCGTAATAAGCTTGCTGGTTGGAAAATACCATATTCTCCACCGGCAGATGGGCAAACAGCGGATGCAGTTGATTGAGTATAAGCGACTGCCATAGACGACCGATTCTGCCATTGCCGTCTATGAACGGATGAATAAACTCAAATTCGTAATGGAACACACATGAACGGATGAGCAGATGGTCGTCTGCATTTTTCAGCCAATCGAAAAGGTCGGACATCAGTGCAGGCACTCGTTCTGCCGGTGGTGCCAGATGAACGCATCCCTGTTCTCCGAATACACCGACCCCACTATTACGCCAACAACCAGGACGTTCCACCAAAGCTTGCATCATCGTACCGTGGGCACGAAGCAAATCTTTTTCATCAAAAGGATTAAGCTTGGTGAAAAGATCGTAAGTGGCAATGGCATTTTTTACCTCTTGAATTTCACGGAGCGGTGCCACCACGTTCTTACCATTGATAATGTCGCACACTTGTCCTTCGGTCAGTGCATTGCCTTCAATGGCAAGCGAAGAATGAATGGTTTTGATACGGTTTGCCTTGCGAAGATGCAAACTGGTATCTTGTTCCATGAATATGGCATAACGCTCAATCTTAGTGGATATTTCTGCCACAAGATTGAGAATTTTAGATGTTATATTAAACGGAAGAGTGTACATTGTATGTAAATTAGGCTTAGAGATGTTTTTATACTATTACCGCCTGCAAAGTTACGAATAAGCGAGCACAAAACAAAATAAAAAATGAAATTTTAATATTTTTTGTTGAGCGAGAGTAACTTATCCAAAGTTAATAAATAAATTTGAGAATCAAGCAGTTTTATGAAAGAAATTATGTGG
>JAUNSB010000033.1:30243-38814 GCA_030539375.1 Prevotella sp. | reverse complement strand
GATTGCTTTTCTGTACCAGTTGAAATTTTAATGCCATAATCTGTGTTTTTTTTAATGGTTAAGACTATTGTTGTTAATACTCGTTTTGTTGCCGTAAATCGGCGATTGGCGCGCCCGAATCGTCGATTTAGAGTCCTGAATCGCCGATTTAGCCGGCTGTAACCGCGATTGTCAGACCCGAAAGGCTGTGTTTTATTTATATTGCAAAGGTACGAAATTCTGAAATGCCGCAGTCGGGTTATCGCAGGTTGTTGCAGGTTATCGCAGGTTAAAGTTCAACTTTTCGCGTTTCTTGACAAAATAATATTTCTTATTTTTCACGGCGCTGTTTTTTTTATCCACTGCGCCCTCTGGGCGACACGGCTGCTCTGCGAGCTGACACTGCTTTTGCATTGAGGCGGATGGAGAGCTACACGGCATCACCGTGCGGTGATGGATGGGCATCCTGCGGATGACACGGCGCAAGATAGTGTTCAGTGTTGAGTGTTCAGTGGTGGTGGCGGGCCCGGCGGGCGCGGCGGGCGGTTTTCAGAACTCTCCTGCATACGCGCAGGAACGGCAGTTGCAGTGGCTGTGACTCCCGTTCCTGCCCGCGCGTATAGAGTTCTGATTTCGCATTTTTGCCTGCCGTGCCCGCCGCGGCTTACGGCTGGCTGTCCTCAGGAATGTTTTTGAGATACATGCGCATGTCCTCGGCGCTGCGCTCCACCACACAGTAGCCACGCAAGTCGCCGCGGCATGCAGAAGTGCTCGACAAAAAAAATATTAAAACTCATGTTTTATATTTTGTTTTGTGCTAACTTATTCGTAATTTTGCAGTATGAACTATACAGCATTATGGCGGCAGCTCGCTGCCGTGTATGATGAGAGAGAGGCACGCGCCATAGCACGGTATGTGCTTGAGGAGAAATTCGGTATGGACACCACAGACATATACTGCGGCGTGGAATTGCCCGACGATGACAGGATGGCTGACGTCGTGGGGCGGCTGATGCGCAAGGAACCCGTGCAGTATGTCGTGGGGTGGACGGACTTCTGCGACCACAGGTTTGCAGTGGGGCACGGCGTGCTGATACCGCGCCCCGAGACCGGGGAGCTTGTGGAGCATATCATCGCCGGCGGGCACCGCTCGCCAACGATACTCGACATTGGCACGGGCAGCGGATGTATAGCCATATCGCTGGCACTGGGGATTGACGGGGCAGAGGTGACGGCGTGGGACATATCACGCGAGGCGCTCAGCACGGCAAGGGGCAATGCGGAGGCGTTAGGGGCAAAGGTGAGGCTGGAGTGCCGTGATGCGCTCGCTGCCCCCGACGATGCCGGCAAATGGGACGTGATAGTGAGCAATCCGCCATATATCTGCAACAAGGAGCGTGCGGCGATGGACGGCAACGTGCTCGACCATGAGCCGCACACGGCGCTGTTTGTGCCCGATGACGACCCACTGCTGTTCTACCGTGCCATCACCCGGTATGCGCGCAAGGCTCTGAAGCCCGGCGGAACACTTTACTTTGAAATCAATCCGCTTTATGCCGATGACATGACAAAAATGGCAAAGGAAGAGGGATTCAATGACATCAGGATAATTGAGGACTGTTTCGGGAAAAGGCGATTTGCGGAGATAGAGGGAGACTGGCAATAATAACTAATGGGAGTATGGGGCTTATATATTAGGATTATGGGGCTTATTGGGCATATTGGGCTTATAAAAAAACATAACGGTAAAGATAGTAAACAATGAAAAGACAAATATCTGAGGCGGATGCCAAGAGCCGTCTGGCGGCACTCTGCGCCAAGAGCGAACACTGCTGCGGCGAGATGCTTGACAAGATGCGGCAGTGGGAGGTGGCAGAGGAAGCACAAGCCAGAATAATGCAGTATCTCACTGAGCACAAGTTTGTTGACGACGGGCGCTATGCCCGCGCCATGGCAATAGACAAGGTGAGATACAGCAAATGGGGCAGGAAGAAGATTGAGCAGGCTCTATGGCTTAAGCATGTCGACCAGGACATAATAAAGACCGTGCTCGACGAGATTCCCGACAGCGAGTATCTTGACGTACTGCGACCGCTTCTGAAAGCCAAGCGGCGCAGCGTGAAGGGGAGCTCGGAGTATGAGGTGACGCAAAAGCTCGTGCGCTTTGCGATGTCGAGAGGGTTTGACTACCAGCTGATAAGAGAATGTTTAGAGAGCGATGTAGAGGAAGAGGATTAGTGTGCAACATCCCAGCATAAAAAACATTAAAAAATTAGCACGATGTAATAATTCTTCATTCTTCATTCTTCATTTTTTTTCGTAACTTTGCAGAAAAATTAATTATCTGCAACAAAAATAATTAAAACAAAATACGTTATGGAATCAATAAAGGATGCATTTGCAAAGAAATTGCTTGAAGTAAAAGCTATAAAGCTACAGCCCAACGACCCGTTCACATGGGCTTCGGGATGGAAGTCACCATTCTATTGCGACAACCGCAAGACACTGTCGTTTGCCGACCTCCGCACATTTGTGAAACTGGAACTGTGCCACAACATTCTGGAGCAGTTCCCCGAGGCAGAGGCTGTGGCTGGAGTGGCTACGGGAGCTATCGCTCAGGGCGCACTCGTTGCCGACCAGCTGGGCATGCCGTTTGTGTATGTGCGCAGCAAGGCAAAGGACCACGGCATGCAGAACCTCATAGAGGGTGAGCTGGAGAAAGGCACCAAGGTGGTGGTGGTTGAGGATCTTATCTCCACCGGCGGCAGTAGTCTGAAGGCAGTTGAGGCACTTCGCCAGTATGGCTGCGAGGTTGTTGGCATGGTGGCAAGCTACACCTATGGTTTCCCCGTTGCCGAGAAGGCTTTTGCCGATGCTAATGTCAAGCTCGTGACCCTTACCGACTATGATCACGTTGTGGCACAGGCTGTGAAGACCGGCTATATCAGCGATGCCGACGTAGAGGTGCTTGGCGAGTGGAGAAAGAACCCTTCAGAGTGGCGCCAATGAGCAAGTTTGAAAGCACAATAAAGCAGATACCGCACCCGCAGCAGGCTGTGTACCGCTGCATCAGCGACCTGAGCAATCTGGAAAGGGTGAAGGACCGTGTGCCTGCCGACAAGATAAAGGACTTCTCGTTTGACTCTGACACCGTGAGCCTGAACGTGGACCCAGTGGGCGCGGTGACCTTTAAGATAGTGAGCCGCGAAGAGTCCAAATGTGTGAAGTTTGAGGGCGTAGGCACTCCACTGCCCATCCATCTATGGATTCAGGTGCTGCCAGTTACCGACACCACAAGCAAGATGAAGCTCACGGTGGAGGCCGACATTCCAATCTTCGTGCGCCCTATGGTGGAAAAGCCGCTGAAGGAAGGTGTGGAGAAGATTGCCGACGTGCTGGCGATGGTTGACTATGGTGAATAAAGGGAGTGAAAAATATGGCAAACAAACTTTGGGAAAAGAATTTTGAGATAAACAAGGAGATAGAACGCTTCACCGTGGGGCGCGACCGCGACATGGACCTGTATCTGGCAAAGTACGACGTGCTCGGCTCAATGGCGCATATCACCATGCTGGAGAGCATAGGACTGCTGGAGAAGGACGAGCTGACACAACTTACAGCCGAGCTGAAAAAGATATATAAAATATGTGAGGACGGCAAGTTCGTGATAGAGGACGACGTGGAAGACGTACACTCACAGGTGGAGATGATGCTCACACGCAGTCTCGGCGACATGGGCAAGAAGATACACAGCGGACGGTCGCGCAACGACCAGGTGCTGGTGGACCTGAAGCTGTTCACACGTCACGAGCTGAAAGAGGTGGCTGATGCCGTGAAGGTGCTCTTTGACGAGTTGATACAGAAGAGCAATGAGTACAAGGACGTGCTCATGCCAGGCTATACCCATTTGCAGATAGCCATGCCCTCAAGTTTTGGACTGTGGTTTGGTGCCTATGCTGAGAGTCTTGTCGATGACGCTCTCTTTCTGCAGGCTGCATATAAGATGACCAACCGTAACCCGTTGGGAAGTGCTGCAGGCTATGGCTCATCATTCCCACTTAACCGCACCATGACCACCGAACTGCTCGGTTTTGACTCAATGGATTATAATGTGGTGTATGCCCAGATGGGACGTGGAAAGATGGAGCGCAACGTGGCATTTGCCATCGCCACCATAGCAGGCACATTGTCGAAGATGGCATTCGACGCCTGTATGTTCAACTGTCAGAACTTCTCGTTTGTTAAACTACCCAAAGAGTGCACCACAGGCTCGAGCATCATGCCTCATAAGAAAAATCCTGATGTGTTTGAGCTTATCCGCTCAAAGAGCAATAAACTGCAGGGACTGCCACAGCAGATAATGCTGATGATGAACAACCTGCCCGTGGGATATTTCCGCGACCTTCAGATAATTAAAGAGGTGTTCCTGCCGGCATTCGACGAGCTGAAGGACTGTCTGCAGATGGCTGCATACATAATCAACAGGATTGACGTGAACCGCAACATTCTGGACAATCCGATGTACGACCCGATGTTCTCGGTGGAAGAGGTGAACAACCTTGCCGCCTCAGGAATGCCGTTCCGCGACGCCTACAAGAAGGTGGGGCTGGACATTGAGGCAGGTAAGTTCCATGCCGACAAGAACATACACCACACCCATGAGGGCAGCATAGGCAACCTGTGCAACGACAAGATTGAGGCACTTATGGACAAGGTGCTGGACGGATTTGAGTTTGGGCGTATGGAAGAGGCGGAAAAGGCGTTGCTTCAGTAGATGAGTGGACAAGTAAGACGAGTAAACAAGGGGACAAGTGAACAAGAGGACAAGCATACAAGGGAACAAATTTACAAGTAGACAAGGGGACAAGAAACTAACAACTTGTCAACTCGTCCACTTGTTAACTTGTCTACTAATAATCACGGCATGCAGCGCCGACCCGCAATACAGCACCACCTATCCCTGCAACTTCTATTTCGACACGGGCAAGCACCCCACGAGCATTCTGACACGTTCGCTGGACAATCCAGGCATGTGGACATTCGTGTCGGTGAGACAGAGCCAAGGAATAAACCATGTGATGGTGACACCCAACAACGGCGATGCCGAGGACATAGCCATGACCACGGAAATAGAAAACCACAGGGTGAACTACAACAACATGGGTGCCAACAACGGAATAATCGTGGGATGCAGCAATTTCTCGGGCATCAGGGCATACGACCGCCAATGTCCGAAATGTCTTGACAATGCCAGAAACAGTGCACTGGAATGGGACGACAACAGGCAGATGGTGAAATGCAAGTCGTGCCAGTCGGCGTATATGCTTGAAAACGGAAGCTGCACCACGGCAGGCATACGTCTGCTGGAGTACAAAGTGGCATTTTCAGGACCAGGCTCGCCGCTGCAGGTACATAACTGATTTATTTTGCAACGAATATACAAAAACAGCCCGTCAGCAACTTATATTTATTGTAAATTTTAAAAAACTTTATCGTTTTGTGCTAAAATAATTAAAAAACTTTGGCAATATAGAATTATAATGCTACCTTTGCACAAAATTTTGATGCCGCAATGGTGGAATTGGTAGACACGAGGGACTTAAAATCCCTTGACCCGAAACGGTCGTGCGGGTTCGAGTCCCGCTCGCGGCACACTAAAAAATTGAGAGAATCACTTTATATAACTTAAAGTATGCAAACGAAAAATCTTTTATTCCTGTCAGCAGCATCTGTTCTTATGCTGACATCGTGCTCAAGCAAACTTGGAGCACTTTCTGCCGACAACATTAAGGTTGTGCCTAATCCGATGGAGACCGAGGCAGGCCAGGTTCCAGTAACTATCAATGGTATCTTCCCTGAGAAGTACATGAAGAAGAAGGCTGTGGTTACAGTTACTCCCGTGCTCCGCTACAACGGACAGAGCGTGGCAGGCAGCCCCGCTACATTCCAGGGCGAGAAGGTGCAGGGCAACGACCAGACCATCTCTTACCTCGTGGGCGGTCACTATACCATGAAGTCAAACTTCAAGTATGTGCCTGAGATGCAGAAGAGCGAGCTCTACCTCACATTCAACGCAAAGGTGGGCAAGAAAGCCGTTAACGTGCCGGAAATCAAGGTTGCCGATGGCATCATCGCTACATCAGAACTTTACAAGGAGACAATGAAGAGCAGCCAGGCTTGCCTTATGCCAGACGCTTTCCAGCGCATCGTAGAGCAGAAGCAGGTTGCCAACGTTAACTTCCTCATACAGCAGGCTGAGCTCCGCAAGAGCGAGCTGAAGAACAACTCGGTGAAGGAGTTTGTTAACCTGCTCAACGAAATCAACAACGACCGCGAGCGTCTCAACCTCACCAACATCGAGGTATCGGCTTACGCTTCACCTGATGGTGGTGTAAAGCTCAACGACAAGCTCGCCAACAAGCGTCAGCAGAACTCTGAGAAGTTCGTAGGCCAGCAGCTGAAAAAGGCTAAGATGCAGGCTGACGTTGATGCCAACTACACCGCTCAGGACTGGGAAGGATTCCAGGAGCTGGTTAAGGCAAGCAACATTCAGGACAAGGACGTAATCCTCCGCGTACTCTCTATGTACAAGGATCCAGAGGAGCGCGAGGCACAGATTAAGAGCATGAGCTCTGCATTCCGCGAGCTGGCTGACGGCATCCTGCCACAGCTCCGCCGTGCACGCATGACCATCAACTACGAGCTCATCGGCCGCAGCGACGCTCAGATTGAAGAACAGCTCAAGGCTGACGCAAAGGAGCTGAGCGTAGAGGAAATGCTCTACTCTGCAACTCTCACCAACGACTGCGCTGAGAAGGCTGCACGCTACACCAAGACAGCCGAGATCTATCCTAACGATGCACGCGCATTCAACAACCTCGCCACTCTGGCATACGCCAACGGCGACTACAACAAGGCTAAGGACTATCTCAACAAGGCTGTGGCTGTAAGCAACAAGGCTGCTGAGGCCAAGGCTAACCTCGGTATGATTGCTCTCCAGAGCGGCGACGTTAAGACTGCTGAGACTCTGATTTCACAGGCTGCAGGCGCCAACGGACTGGGCGAGGTTCTGGGTAACCTCCACATTGCTCAGGGCAACTATGCTCAGGCTGCCATCGACTTCGGTAACTCTAACAGCAACAGCGCTGCTCTTGCACAGCTCCTCAACAAGGACTATGCTTCTGCGCTGCAGACTCTGAGCCGCGTGAAGAACGCCAATGGTGTGACCGATTACCTCAAGGCAATCATCAATGCACGTCAGGGCAACAACAGCGCAGCTGCACAGGCTCTGAAGTCGGCTCTTGCAAAGGATCCTTCGCTGCAGAAGTATGCAGCCAACGACCTTGAGCTGAAGAACGTGAAATAATATACATCCCATATTTAAATAAATAAGGAGTTCAATTGCATTTGTCCTATGAATAATGTTATAGGTAATATAATGAAACGGCAATTGAACTCCTTTTTTATTGCCATTTGTCTTTTTGTTTCCATTGCCGCACTAACATCGTGCGGTGTATCCGACGGGCAGTTCCGCATTGAGGGCCGCCTGAACAACATCAACCAGGGCGAGTTCTACATCTACAGTCCCGACGGCGGACTGGTGGGCATTGACACCATACACATAGCCGACGGACGCTTCAGCTTCGAGACTTCACTCGCTGAAGAGGCAACCTATATGATTGTGTTTCCCAACTCATCAGAACAGGTGGTGTTCGGGAAGTCGGGAGCCACGGCGAAAATAAGCGGTGACGTGTCGCACCTGAAAGAAATAGAGATTGAAGGCACCGACGAAAACAAAAAGATGACCGAACTGCGCAAGCATATTGCCAATCAGACACCGCCTGAGCAGAAAAAATCGGCAATACAGTTCATCAACGACAATCCCGGCTCGATTGTCAGCATACACCTCATAGACAAATATCTGCTGCAGGCAGAAAAGCCCGACTATAAGGAGGCTTACACCCTTGTGGACAACCTGCTGAAGAAAGCGCCCGCAAATATCCGTCTGCAGGCTTTGCGCAAGCAGCTCGAAGTGGTGCGCAACATGGCTGACTTTAAGCGTATGCCCGACTTCTCTGCCACCGACATATACGGAAAGGCTGTCAACGCCTTCACACTGAAATCGGAGCTGAACGTGGTACTTTTCTGGGCATCGTGGGTGAGCGAGAGCTACAGTCTTATCAGCCAGATGCAGACAATGAAAAAGGAATACGGCTCGCGCCTTGCCGTGCTAAGCGTTTGCATAGACGCACAGAAAGACGACTGCAAGCGGCGTTCCGACCGTGACTCGCTGAAATGGGCAACGGTATGCGACGGAAAAATGTGGCAGTCGCCGCTGCTCCGCAAGTTCTGCGTAATAGATGTGCCGTGCTATATGCTCATCGACCGCTCAGGGCGCATAATTGAACGGGACATAGCGCTCAATGACCTCAGGGAAAAGATTGAGAAGAGGCTGAAAAAAGCGGAATAATTATTCCGCTTAAATTCCTCCGGATTTTCCACCCTTAATTGGCTCTTCAACAAAATTGAAGAGAACAGTAACTCCTTTCCTTTCTTTTTTATTGAGGAAAACTTTGCCTTTTTTATTGAGGA
>JAUNSB010000033.1:0-30233 GCA_030539375.1 Prevotella sp. | reverse complement strand
GGAGAACTTTTCCCTTTTATTGAGGGGAACTTTGCCCTTTTATTGAAAGAAACTTTACTCCTTCCACTTGCAATAAGGATTGCCGCGCAGATGCGAGTTGTAGTACCTGCGGTCACCGGTTACCTCGCAGCCGATGAAGGCTGGCTTTGTGTATGGCTCGTCCTCGCTCCCAAGTTCCACCTCAGCCATCACGAGCCCCTCATTGTCGCCGTAGAACTCATCGACCTCAAACACGTGGCCGGCGCTACGCACAAGATAGCGGGTCTTGTCGATAATGCCGGGCTCACATAGCTTAAAGAGCTGCTCTGCCTCGTCAACGGTTATCTCCTTTTCAAACTCATAACGGCTGAGACCTGCACTGTCCGACGGTCCCTTGATGGTGAGATACCCCTTGTCGCCACGAATGCGAACACGGACGGTTTTACCGCCCGTGCTGCAAATATAGCCCTGCTTGATGCGGCTTTGCGAAAAAGCCTGCTCCCTATAAGAGGAGTCGCGCACCAGAAATTTGCGTTCTATCTCAAGTCCGCTCATGACATCATGGCAAAAACCCAACATGTGTAGATGATGCCCATTGCCAGAAGCACACCGATAATCCATTTCACCACGTTTCTGCCTTCTTTTTCCTGCTTGGCAGTGTAAGCAGCACGCTTAGCGTTTTCCTTTTTTTTCTTCATAATTCTAAGTTTTTTATTATTGTTGTTATTGTTTTTATTATTATTGGGCATATGGGGCTAATTGGGCTAATTAGGCTTATAGGGCTTATTGGGTAAACAGCACTCCCTGCCCCATGCCCCAACACTAATCCTCATCCACCACAGGGAATTCCATGAGATATGCCTTGATGAAATCGTCAATCTTGCCGTTCATCACACCATCCACATCGGTGGTCTGATAGTTGGTGCGGTGATCCTTCACGCGGCGGTCATCAAACACGTATGAGCGTATCTGGCTGCCCCACTCTATCTTCTTCTTTCCTGCCTCAATCTTTGCCTGTGCCTCAAGGCGCTTCTTCATCGCACGGTCGTAGAGCTGCGATTTGAGCAGACGCATGGCATTGTTGCGGTTTTCGAGCTGCTTACGGCTCTCGGTGTTCTCAATGAGGATTTCCTCTTCCTCGCCCGTGTCAGGGTCGGTGTACTGATAGCGCAGACGCACGCCAGTCTCCACCTTGTTCACGTTCTGTCCGCCGGCACCTCCTGAGCGGAACAGGTCCCAGCTAACCTTCGACGGGTCGACATACACCTCGATGGTGTCGTCGACAAGAGGCGATACAAACACCGATGCGAAGCTCGTCATACGCTTACCCTGCGCATTGAACGGCGACACACGCACCAGACGGTGTACGCCGTTCTCGCTCTTCAGATAGCCGTAGGCATATTCGCCGCCCTCTATCTGCATTGTGACGCTCTTTATTCCAGCCTCATCGCCTTCCTGAAGGTTGCTTATTGTCACCTTGTGACCCTTAGATTCTGCCCAGCGTATATACATTCGCATGAGCATTGATGCCCAGTCCTGACTCTCAGTGCCTCCTGCGCCGCTGTTGATTTTCAGCACACAATCCATTGGGTCTTCCTTCTGGCGCAGCATGTTTTGCAGCTCCAGGTTCTCAATAGCCTCCACAGCCTTGGCATAGTCGGCATCAACCTCTTCCTCGGTCACCATCTCCTCCTTGTAGAAGTCGAAAGCTAACTGTAATTCGTCAGCAGCTACACGCACATCATTATATCCGTCAAGCCAACGCTTAATCGACTTGACCTTCTTCATCTGCTCCTCAGCACGCTTGGGGTCGTCCCAGAAGTCGGGCGCCTGAGTACGGAGGTCCTCCTCCTCAAATTCTATTTTTTTCTTGTCAATCTCCAAATACTTGTACAAAGCGTCTGCACGCTCCATTACATCTTTGAGCTGTTCTTGTGTTATCATAATTAGTGCTAAGTGTTCACTATTTAGTTATCCTTTACTCTTCATACATTTTGTCAATTACAGCCTTATAGCGCTCGTTCACCACGCGGCGGCGCAGCTTGAGGGTGTTTGTAAGCTCACCACTCTCCATTGTAAACGGATTTGGCATGATGGTGAAGCGCTTTATCTGCTCATAATGTGCCAGCTGTTGCTGCAGAGTCTCGATGCGGCTCATGAGCATCTTGTTTATCTTTGGATTGGCGCAAAGGTCCTCGCGGCAACTGAACTGTATGCCATGCTCGCGGGCATATTCCTCAAGCAGCGAATATGTTGGCACGATGAGTGCCGACACGAACTTGCGCTCGTCGGCAACCAGGCACACCTGATCGATGTATTTGTCGACAAGCAGCTTCGATTCAATCATCTGCGGCGCGATATACTTGCCGTTGCTGGTCTTGAAAAGGTCCTTTATGCGCTCCTTCAGGAACAGCTCTCCGTCTTTCATATAGCCGCAGTCGCCGGTGCGGAAGAAACCGTCGCCGGTGAAAGCCTGTTCGTTCAGGTCGGGACGGTTATAATATCCCGGCGTGATGGTGGCTCCGCGGAGCAGCACTTCGCCCTCATCGCTTATCCTCACCTCCACGTTATCCAACGGGCGCCCAACAGAGCCAATGGTCACAGGCGCGTCGACATGGTCGTTGCTCACGGTGGCAAGGCTCTCGGTGAGCCCGTAGCCCACCATCATGTTCAGTCCTATGGCATGCACAAACTCCTCGACGTGAGCCGACACAGTGGCTCCCGCCGTGGGGAAGAAGTTTGGCTTTTCCAGTCCCAGTTCCTTGCGGATAAGGCTGAACACCATCTTGTTCATAAACTCATATTCGAGATGTAGCGCCAGCGGCGGGCGTTTTCCCCTGAGCACATACTCCACATTGTGCCTTCTGCCCACAGCCTCGGCGCGCTTAAACAGGCGTCGGGTCACGGGATTAGCCTTGTCCATCTTTTCCTGAACAGCGATATACACCTTTTCCCAGAATCGGGGAACGGAGCACATACATGTGGGATGAGTCTCGCGCATCGACTGCTGCACGCGGTGAGGGTCGGTGTTGATAATCAGCGTACAGCCCTCGGAGATGCTGAGCATTGTCCAGCCCTTCTCAAAGATATGGGCGTAGGGCAGGAAGTTGAGCACGCGGTCGCGGTCGCTCATGATCTTTATGCCGCGGTGGTTGGCTGCAAGGGCAGCGTCATACTGCGTGTGGCGGAGCATCACTCCCTTGCTGTCGCCTGTGGTGCCGCTGGTGTAGAGGATGTTAGCCAGGTCGTCCTCCTGTATATTGTTTGACAGACTGTCCACCTCGCACTGGCGCGGATAGCCGGCTCCAAACTTCAGGAAGTCCTCGAAATACATGGCGGAGCCGTTGCCCTCGGCTATATGCACATGGCGGTCGAACACGATAACCTTCTCAAGCGTGGGACAGAGCGCCAGCACGCGGCAAGCCTTGTCGTACTGCTCCTGCTCTCCCACAAAGACGATGCGCACTTTGGCGTCGTTCACCATAAACTGTATCTGCTGCTCGCTGCTTGTGGCGTAGAAAGGGATAGGCACAGCCCTCACGCCCCAGGCTCCGAACTCGCAAAAGAGATATTGCGCGCAGTTCTGCGAGAACACGGCGATGTTCTCCTGAGGCTTGACACCGAGGTTGAGCAAGGCGTTGCTTACTGTCCTGACCTTCTCGGAAAAGACATTCCAAGACATTGACTTCCATTCCGTTGTGCCGAAGTCCTGATATATAAGCGCTTCGCGCTCACCATATTTCTTCGCCTGCTCGTGTACAAGCACCGAGAGATGACAATTAGTCTGCATACTGTTACGTTTTTGATATTTTTATGCAAAAATACATCTTTTTTTTCATATCTCAAAAGAAAAAGGTGAAAAAGTTGTGTGTTTCGCAAATTTTCATTACTTTTGTAAGCGGAAAACGAAAAATGAATAACAGATGCAAAAAGACAGGATATTCGCAGCCACAGTGATTGGAGCCATTATAGCATGGCTCTTCGTGGGCAATCCCGAAAATCCGTCGGCAGCCTTTCTCAAATGTCCGCTCCATCAGATTACTGGCTTGCAGTGCCCGCTGTGCGGCACGCAAAGGGCGGTGCATCATCTGCTTCACCTGCGCATAGGGCGGGCTTTTACCTGCAATCCCTGGCTCGTGGCAATAGGCGTCTATGCCGCGGTGTATGCCACGGGACGATGGCGCTCCAGGCGCGCGGTGCTCACGATGGTGGCGCTCACGATGGCGTGGGGAATCGTAAGGAACTTATTTTTAAACATTTAAATTATAAACTTATGAACAAAATTTCTATCAACAAATGCGTCGGTGGCGCATGGGATCTCACCACCAAACACTGGATCATGTGCATCATCATGCTTGTGACACTCGTTATCGTGTCATTTGGCAGCGGTTCAACCTCTCAAACTACAGTCTACAACACCGGCAGCATGACACCGGAGGAATCACTGCGCATGCTGAAGGAAACTTTTTCCCACAGCTTCGGAGTGTTCACACTCGTGGTATACATCGTGCAGTATGCCATTTACGCTGGTCTTTACAAGATGGCTATCAACGGATACAACGGCAAGAAGGTTGACACTTCCGCCTACAAGATGCCGTTTGCAACATACGTGAAGTTCATAGCCGCATATATTGTTTACGGAATACTGACAGCTGTCGGACTCTGTCTTTGCATCATTCCAGGCATCATCATTGGCGTTCGTTTCATGTTCACACCCCTCATTATATTGGATGAGCCTGAGACCGAGATTATCGAGGCGTTCAAGAAGAGCTGGGCAATGACAGGCGGCAATTTCTGGAACCTGGTGCTGCTCTACATAGTGGTGCTGCTCATCAACCTTGTGGGTATCATCTGCTGCTGCATAGGTGTGATATTTACTGCTACAATGGCAATATTCATTTCGGTTATCGCCTACTATCAGCTGAAGGACAACGTGAATGACTTCGGTCAGCCCGTGACTGAGATTTAAATACAGGATTTGCACGCAACACCCTGCGGCAAAACACAGTGAAGGCTGGATTTCCTGACAGAGAATCCAGCCTTCATTGTGTTTTAACGGGAGTTTTATTTTTTTCTAGACCTAGATTTTTATTTCTCTAGACCTAGAGAATTATTTTTCTAGACCTAGAGAATTTTCTAACCCTTACCGTGGACTTTTTCAAAGCCTGAGCCACGTCTTTTTCACTGCGCCTTTGAAGTGGCGTAAAGTCCGATGCAGGCGCCGATGAAGCCGCCGCTCTTGTTGGTGGTGAGGTTTGACGCGTCGGCACCCCTTACAATCAGCTGCCAGTCGCCGTTGCCGATGGCAGCGTAGAAGTTGTAGAGACCGCCGTCGCCCTCAATCTTCAGGCGCACGGGCTGGTTCATCTGCTCTGGGGCAATTACAAGCGAGCCGATGGGCATTGTAACCTTTTCGCGGCGCATCACCACCACGGCAGGCTTGCCCTCGAAGACGGTCTTGCCGAAGGTGAAGTTGTAGTCCTCGTTCTGCAGCAGGGCAAAGCCGGCGAAGTCCTTGTCTGACGAAGGGGTGAACGTGAGGCTGGTCTCTGCCGAGAACTTGGTGTGCTGCTGGCGGCAGAACACAGCCGAGAGATTTTCGCGCTGGGTGATGTTCACCGGCAGCGGAGTGATTTCCAGTCCGTTGCCCACCTTGTGGAAAGGTTTCTCGATGTTGCGGAGGAACATCCAGCGCATGTCGAGCTGCGGAGCGTCGAAGCGGTCGGTGTAGCTGAAGTTGCCCGTGTTGTGAAGACCGTCAACGGGTTGCAAGCCAAGCTTGTCAACAACTGTAGGCACCACCTTGCCCTTTTCAAGTATCACAGGCCATCCGTCTTTCCAGGTTACGGGCAGCAGATATGTGTCACGCCCGGTGTTGTAGTACTTCTTCTTGTCGTAGGGACGGCATCCGAGGAACACTGCCCACCAGTCGCCCTTGGGACCCTGCACGATGTCGGCGTGACCTGCGCTCGACACATAGTCGTCGCGGCTCTCGTCGAGCCCTGTGCGCTGAGTAAGTATGGGGTTTCCGCTAAATTCCTCCCAAGGTCCCTCGGGCTTCTTGGCGCGCAGGATAACCTCGCTGTGCCACTCGCCCGTGCCGCCCTCGGCGCACATCAGATAATAGTATTTGCCGACCTTGAACATGTGGGGTCCCTCAATCCAGATGGGGTGCTCCTGCACGTGGGTGCCGCCGCGCAGAATCTCAATCTGGTCGCCCACCACGCTGTCGCCCTTCACGTCGAAACGGTGCAGCATTATGGAGCGCTGTCCCTCGTAGTCGTGACCGCCAATGGGCTCGTCGTTGTTCACGATATAACCCTTGCCGTCCTTGTCGAAGAAGAACGAGGGGTCGATGCCCCCTACCTTAGGCAGGTAGACAGGCTCGCTCCATCCCTTCTCGGGGTCGGTGGACTTCACGTAGAAGTTGCCTGCGCCCACGTTTGTGGTAATCATGTAGAACGTCTTGTTCTTCTCGTTATATGATATTGCCGGCGCAAAGATGCCTCCGCTCACATTCTGACGGCGCAGCGGCAGCTGGCTGTCGCGGTCGAGCACATGGCCAATCTGCTTCCAGTTCACCAGGTCGCGGCTCTTGAAGATGGGCACGCCGGGGAAGAACGAGAACGACGAGTTCACGAGATAATAGGTGTCGCCCTTGCGGCATATTGAGGGGTCGGGGTAGAATCCCGCCATCACAGGGTTAAGAAACTGGCGGCTTGCGTCGTACTGCTTAGCAAATCGCGCATCATTGCCGCTGTAGTTGAAGTAGCCGAACTTTGCCGTGCCTTCCGCGTTGGCGGCACTCGCCGCAATCATCGCGGCAGCTGTCAGAAGAAATTTTCTTACTTTCATATTCTTACTGTTTTATTAAGTTTATTATTTTTGTTCCGGTTTGAGTAATCTCACACGGAGAATCTTGCCCGTGGCTGTGCCCTTGCGGCTGCGGAAGGTCACGGTGACGCTCTTCTTGTCCCTGAGAAGCTCTGCGGGTACGGGGCACTCCACGTTCAGCGTCGCGCCGTCGGCATTCTGTCCTGCGCCGTCAGCGGCATTAAACCTGTCGCCAGCGGCAATCACCTTGCCGTCGACGAGCAGCTCCAGCCCGCGCGGCTGATTATTCGCCTCGCTGCCGCGGCAACGCACGTGTAGAATCAGGCTGTCAAGCCCTCCCGTGTTCATCCTGTATTCAAAATATCCGCCGTCGCGAGCCTCGCGCCAAGCCTCGCCGCCGGTGTTGCCCGTCGACGTGCGGTCCTGCGCCATGTAGTGGTCGGCCTCTGGCTGCTGCTCGCCCATGATTACGGCGTCCACGGTGCGGCGGTCGAGCTCCAGTTTCTGGCGCTCCTGCTCCATCACCGCAGCCTTGTGGCGTGCATATTCGTCCTTGGTCATCGACAGCCAGTACATCATGTAGCGGCAGTCGTGCAGGCTGAAGAAGGGCTCAAGCACCAGGTCCTTGAACTTTCCGTCGAAGAGCCCCGGCACGGTGTAGCACATCGGCTTTCCAGCCACGGGCTGCATGTTGTTCAGTTTTTTAAGTATGTCGCTGCGGTCGCCAACTATCACCGGCGTGTCGAAAAGCGACACCAGCGGACCGTGGGCTATGTGTCCCCAGCGGCTGTCGTCGGCAACGAGCCCCGTAAGTCCGTCCGTTCCCATGCGTGCGCTCATGAGCACCGGTCCGCGCATCACGGCAATGTAATTGGGAACGTTTGGCAGCTGCTCAATCCTCACCTGCATGGGCATGGTAAGCTCTATCACGTCGCCGTTCTTCCACTTGCGGTCGATGCAGAAGTAAGACGACGCGGCTGAGCCTGCGGCATAATCCTTGCCGCGGCACACGGCGGTCATCGCTCCGTCGGCACACCACTGCGGGTGGCGTATCATGAACTTCATCCTCACAGGCTTCCTCACGTTTACGGTCAGCCTCACCTTGTCGCTGTACGGGAAAGTTGTCTGCTGCGTCAGGCGCAGTCCGCGCTCCTGCCAGCTAAGTTCCGAGGCTGTGAAAAGATTCACAAACAGCGAGTCGCCGGCATGAGTGTAGATAAACTCGCCATACTTGCCGTGGTTCTCCATGCCCGTGCCCACGCAGCACCACATGGCGCTGTTGGGGGCGGAGTAAACACGGTAGTGGGCGGGACGAGCAGGGGTGAAATACACATATCCGCCGTGCTCGGGATGCTGGGTGGAGAGGATATGGTTGAGCATGGCGCGCTCGTAGAAGTCGGCGTAAGCGGCATCGGGCGTCATGCGGAACAGTCCCTCGGTGAGCTTCATCATGTTGTTGGTGTTGCACGACTCTGGTCCCTCCCTGTCGTCCACATAGCTTATGCAGTCGTCGGCAGCTGCGAAATGCTCGCGTCGGCTGTTTCCGCCAAGCGCCAGCGAGCGCGTGTCGGCAACGGTGTGCCAGAAATATTCCGAGGCACGCTTGTACAGGTCGTGGTCGGCTGTGCGCCCTGCCGCTGCGCTGAGCTCCGCAATGCGCTGATAGCCCACCACCTTTGGCACCTGAGTGTTGGCGTGCTTGTTGTCGAGATTGTCCACGCCCTTTGCCATGCTGTCGAGCAGCCAATGGTGGGAGAACCGCTTTGCGGCATCGAGATACTTCGCGTCGCCAGTCATCTGATAGGCGTCAGCATACACCTCGTCCATTCCTCCAAACTCGTTGTCGAGCATCTGCTCCATCTGAGTGTCGTTCAAAGGCGCAATGACGGTGATTCCCCAGTCGCAGAAGTCGATAAACATGCGGCGTGCCTTCTCATTGCCGCCATACAGCCATGCGTCGCGCAGTCCGGCGTAGGTCTTGTGTACGTTGTACCACGGCACCCAGTATTTCCACACTATACCGACATTACCTTTCTTAATCTCATTCCAGCACGCCATGCCGTTGGGAACGCCGCCCACGTATCCGTTGCCGTGAGCCTTCTGACAGCGCTCCAGCTCGTCCACCATGTAGTTCATGCGGCGCTGGCATTCGCTGTTGCCCGTGGCTGCATAGTGTATGGCGAGGGCAGTGAGATAATGGCCGCCCACATGACCGTCGAGCCCGTCCCAGTTGGGGAAGCACTCCGCCTTCTTGGGCAGCCCCGCCTCCTTGAGATAGGGAGCCAGCAGGCGGTCGGTGTCATACTTCAGCAGCGTCTGAACGTTCAGGTCGCAGGCATGCTTGAAGGGGCTGTCCTCCAGCAGCCTCACGCTGCCCAGCGGAAAGGTGTTGGCGTAGAGCTTGTCCTGTGCCTTCATCTCACAGTCACCACTGGCGACAAGAAAAAAGGCAATAACCGAGAATTTAATTGATTTATAATTCATACATATTTATTTTACAATCAGAAAACCGCCATTGTCAGGCATACTAATTTTTATGGTGCTTTTCTTCGACACCTTTGTCTCAATCTGCCTGCCGTTCATATACAGGCTTACTTTCTCTCCTGCTTTCAGCATGGGCAGAGTGAGTGTCTTCTCCATCGTCTTCCCCGTGGCATTGATGCCCGCCACATACCATTTGTCGCCGCAGCGGCGCGCCATGACAACGTACTGTCCGGGATAGCCGTCAACGAAGCGCGTCTCGTCCCAGGTGGTAGGCACGTTTTTCATAAAGTCTATCGCCCACGCCGGAGCGTCGCTGAGATTGTTGGGAGCGAGTGCAAAATGCTGCACGGGGCTTTGGAAGAGCACCGCCGTGGCAAGCGCATACACATCGGTGGTGATGCGGCGCGTGCCGGTCTTGTTGTCGGCGTTGTAGTACTTGTTGAGCGCCGAGCCTCCGAAGTCCATCGAGCCCACGACGTTGCGCGTGAATGGATAGATGGCTCCACACTGGCGCGCCTCTGTGTCGCAGAATCCCTGCGAGAAGTGCAGGTTCTCGCTTGCCAGTATCGCCTCGCTGGCGGCGTAGTTGGGATACATGCGCTCCCAGCCTCTTGGCAGCGTGCATCCGTGGAAGATTACGAGCAGCCCGTTGTCGTTGGCATCGGTGAGAATCTGCTCGTAGAGCTGCATCATCGGCTGCTTGTCGCCGCCGAAGAAGTCAACCTTTATGCCGAGTATTCCCGCGCGCTTCATCCACTGCATCTCTGCCTTGCGCTTTATCGGGTCGTTCATTATGCCCCGCGGCGACTGCGGCGCATGGTTCCACGAGCCGTTGGAGTTGTACCAAAGATAAAGTCCCACGCCCTTCTGCCGTCCGTAGCGTGCCAGCTCCTCTATGCGGTCGTAACCAATCTGCACGTCCCACAGCGCGTCGACGAGCACCGAGCGGTAGCCCATGGCGGCGGCAAAGTCGATGTAGCGGCGCTGCTCGTCGAAGTTGCAGCTCGGGTCCATGCCAATGATCCACGACCATGTGCCCTTGCCGTACTCATAGTTGCAGGAGGCAGTGTACTTTGGCTTCACAAGGTCCCACGTCACGGTGGTCTCCACGATGTTGGCAAGGGTTGTGCCCACGGTCACCGTGCGCCACGGCGTGCTGCCCGGCAACGCCATCTGCACTGAGGTGTCGCCCCAGCCGTTGCACTCCTCCGCCATGGGGAAGCCAATCCTGTAGTTGCCGTCGGCCTCGCCCATCAGCCGGCAGCCGCAGTAGCTGCCGTCGGTGCCGGTCTCGGAAATGAGCGTCCAGCCGCTGTCGCCGTTGCGGAACAGGCAAGGGAAGGTGTAGCCCATGCCCCAGCCGTTCTTGCCCGTAGGCTCATCGATGCCGTGGCTTGTCTCATAACTCGGCGCGGTGCCTGCAAAGCCGGTCATCGGCTTTGACTGTGGACAGAGGAAGGTGGTTGTGCCTTGTGGCATGCGGAACGATGTCTTCTCGCTCTCCACCACACAGCACAGCACTTCTTTCTGGGGCAGCACGGTGTAGCGCAGCGCCACGTCGCGGTTGCTCACGCGGAAAGTCATCTCCATCACGCTCTTGCCGTCTTTCATCATGGGCACGGTCATCTCGTTTGCCTCGTAGTCCACGCGGCTCTGCTTGATGTTCCTGAGACTGTAGCTGTCGTTCACCCTTGTCCTCGCTACATCGCCAAGGCTGATGCCGCGGCTGAAGTCGCCGATGCTGGTTACGAGTCCCAGCTCTGAGGGAGCAATGAACTCCCTGCCGCCGTAGCTCACACTATACTGCGGATTACCTCCGTTGTCACTGACAGTCACCGAAATCTTTCCGTCGGGACTGCTCACCTCATGCTCTGTGCCCAAAGCTGTAAGACAGCTGCCGAGGGCAAGAACAGAAAATAAAAAACTTTTATAATTCATAATTGACTAAACATTTAACACTATCCTGCTTCCCTCCTTGGTGTCGATGTCATACTCGTACACCTTATTTATATATAGTGGCTCAAAGTTCTTCAGCTCGCCTGATTTCAGTGGAGCCTTTACGGCAGCTCTCTGCAGCAGCGAATTGGCACACTCGCCCTTCGCCTCGCGCAGACCTTTCGCCTTGAGCGGCACATAGGAGCGCAGGCGGAGCGTGCCGCCCTTGGTGGAGCGCACCGTTGCCTTGGTAAGCCTTCCGTTCTTCCACGTCATGTCCACCTCGAAGCCGCCGCGCGCCAGCAGTCCTCTAACCTCGCCGTCCTTCCACTCACGGGGCAGGGCGGGCAGCAGATGCACTGCGCCGTCGTGGCTCTGGAGCAACATCTCGCACACTCCGGCAGCACAGCCGAAGTTGCCGTCAATCTGGAACGGCGGATGAGCGTCGAACAGGTTGGGGTAGGTTCTGCCGTCGGGATATTGCTGAGCCTTGCTGTCGTCGGGCAGCAGGTGAAGCATGTTTTTTATTATGCGGAAGGCATGGTCGCCGTCGAGCATTCTCGCCCAGAAGTTAATCTTCCAGCCAAGGCTCCAGCCCGTTGCCATGTCGCCGCGCTGCCTAAGGGTGTTGGCGGCGGCAGAGAACAGTTCGGGATTGGTGTATGGCGAAATCTGGTTTGAGGGATAGAGTCCGTAGAGATGTGAGATGTGACGGTGCTCATCCTTTGGGTCGTCGGCATCAATGAGCCATTCCTGCAGCTGTCCGTAACGGCCAATCTGCATCGGCGGCAACTGTGCGATGGCGCTGCGCAGGCGGCTGGCGTAGGCGGCATCGTCCTTGCCGAGCACGGTCATGGCGCCGAGCATATTACTGAGAACATCAAACACAATCTGGTTGTCCATCGTAGAACCGGCGGTCACCGTGGTTCCCTTTCCGGCAGGTCCGTGCTCGGGCGACACCGTAGGCACGGTCATGAGCCAGCCGCGCTTAGGATGCAGCTGCATGTAGTCGAGCAGAAAGTCGGCGGCGCCCTTCATCACTCCGTAGTTGTCGGCAAGAAAGGTCTTGTCGCCCGTGAATAGATAATGCTGCCAGATGTGCGTGGAGAGCCATGCGCCGCCCGTGGGGAACATTCCCCAGGTGGTTCCGTCCACAGGCCCGGCTATGCGCCACAGGTCGGTGTTGTGGTGAGCCATCCAGCCCCGGCAGCCGTACATCTCGCTTGCTGTTTTCGCTCCAGTTACACTAAGGTCCTTAAGCATCGAGAACAACGGCGCGGCGCACTCGCCGATATTTCCCACATCGGCTATCCAGTAGTTCATCTCAGTGTTGATGTTTATGGTGTACTTCGAGTCCCACGGCGCGTGCATGCCCGCGTTCCACACTCCCTGCAGGTTGGCAGGCTGTCCGCCCTTCTGCGACGAGCAGATGAGCAGGTAGCGTCCGTATTGCATCATGAGCGACACGAAGTCCATGTCGCTGCCGCCGGCAAAGGCGGCAAGACGCTTGTCGGTGGGAAGGCTGGAATTGGCAGACTTGCCGAGGGTGAGGCTCACCCGGTCGTACTGCGACTTATACCGCTCAACGTGCTGCGCCAGCAGGCTCTCGTACGGCTTGTCCACGGCGGCATCCATTGCCGCGCGGTTCTTGGCAGCGGGATTGCCGCTGATGTCGTGATAGCTGACAAAGTTGGTGGCGGCGGTGATGTAGATGGTGGCAACCGATGCCGAGCTTACGCTGACGGTGCTGCCCGAGGCAGTCACGTTGCCGTCGCTCTCCACATGCACCAGCATCTCGGCTTTCAGCTTGCCGGGCACTCCCTCCTGTTCCACGTTGTTGATTGTGGCGGTGAGCTCCTTGCCTGAGGCAACGGCGGAAGCCTGCATGGGACAGGTGTGCGACAGCTTGAAATTCAGCTTTCCCTTGCCGCCGGTGACGACTCTCATCACCACCACATTGTCGGCAAGCGAGGCAAACACCGTGCGTTTGTAGTTCACTGCACCGCTCTTATAGAGCGTGTTGACGGTGGCATCGCCGAGGCGCAGGTCGCGGCGGTATTCTGTGATGTCCTTGTGACCAAAGTCAAGTTTCAGGCTGCCCAGCGTGAGGTAGCGCATGCCGTGAGGCCCCTTGAAGAAGTGCTTGTCGATGACGGCATGGGCATCTTTCTCACGACCGTCGAATATCAGCTGTCTCACCTCGGCGAGATGCTCCTTCGCTTCAGCACTGTTATTGTTGTGGGGCGAGCCAGCCCAGAATGTCTCCTCGTTGAGCTGTATCTCCTCAACGTCTGTCCCGCCATAAATCATGGCACCGAGATGCGAGTTGCCCACGGGCAGCGCCTCCAGCCAGTGGAATGCAGGTTTGTCGTACCATAGTTCGTGTTCCTGCGCTTGTAGTTGCACTGCGGCAGCAAACAGCGCCGCAATTATAATAACAGTTCTCTTCATTCTTATTTTACTATCTTTTTACCATTCAAGATGTAAATGCCCTTAGGCAGACTGCTCACCGAGGCGCGTGTTCCCACACATTCGCCGCGCAGATTATACACCTTGTCGTCAAACTGATGTTGTGGAGCGTCGCTGATGTTTTCTATCGCAGTGGCAGGAGTACGTCCGTCGTTGCTCACAAACACCTCGTCGAACTGCACGCCGCTGCCGCCGCCGAGAGTCCATACACCTATTATATATATATGAGAGGGGTCAAAATTGCCTTTGTCCTTATTCCCGCCCTTCTTCAGGTTGTGCAGGTCGATGACAAGCTCGGTCTTATTGCCGAAATCCACCATTGCCGGCTGCGACCAGTAATCGTTCTCATCGAACAGGCGGAAGGAAGCGCCACGGTTCTGCTGGCGCTTCAGGCGCACCACAATATATTTGTATGCCGAGAGGTCAAGCCCAGTGCCGTATCTCCAGCCGCCAAAGCCGTACTGTCCAGTGACGAGCGTGCCTGTGTTCTCGTCGAAGGTGCCTTTCTCCCAGATGCTGGGGTTGAAGTCCTTGTTGGTGAGCGGAAACAGTTCCGACTCGCCGATTGTTACGCTCACGCTCTTAGTGTTGCCTAATTCGTCGGTGTAGTTTACAGTGAGCACGGTCTCGCCCAGTCCAGTCTTTGCCACAATGCCGTTTTTAAACTCGGCAACGCCTGCCGTGCCGAATGTATATTGTGCCGTTGCAGTGACGCATTCGGTATGCCCGTCGGCAAAAGCGGCATACACAGGTATCGCGGCAACCGCTCCCAAAGCCATCTCATACTTGTCGCTGCCGTCGAGAGTGAGAGCCGTCATGCGCTTGGCGTCCTCAGTCTTGCCGTAGGGCCATTCCTTGGCGTAGTCGGCAAACCAGCGGTAGATGGGGCGCACGCATGCCTCCGGGTCGGTGAAGAAAGTTGCGCCGTCAGGGGCATCGTCACGATACTGCTCCAGCAGTTCCGGTCCGGTGAAGAGCATCCAGCTCACATTGCCCGTGATGTCGCACATATACTTGAAGTTGGCGCCGAAACCGCTGCCGCCTCTCACGCCCGTAGTCGACTTGCCCCACGACTTATTGTATTTCTTCGGTGCCCAGTCCATCTCGGTCACGAGCACAGGCGCAAAGTCTGCCACAGGCTTTATCCTCTCACACCATCCGTTGAGGAACCCTTTGTAGCCGCCTCCAGCCACGTCGCCGGTGTTCTCGGCGCTCTCCACCTCGGCATCACTGCCGTACCATCCCGGATAGGCATGCACGGCATAGCCTATATTATCGCCCTTTATCGGGTTGGCGGCATAGTCACGGTAATCACTCTGGTAGCCTCTGCCCGGCACCCACAGAATGTTGTCGCATCCCGTGGCGCGTATGGCATCCACCACGTCCTGGAAGAATTTTGTTATTCCGCCGTTGCCGCTCACATTTATCGGTTCGTTGGCAAGCTCGAACATTATGCCCGTCTTTCCTTTTTCCACCACCTGTTGGGCAACGTATGTCCACACCTTGATGAGATATTTCTGATAGGCATCGCCCACGGAAATATTTTCAGGACATACTCCCGGCGGACGCATCACCACGTAGAGTCCCTTGCCTTCGGCATACTCAGCCATGGGCAGGAACACCTCTGCGAAATATTTCTTAAACCGGTCCATGGAGAAAGCCGATATGTCGTTTTCGCCCTTGGTTTGCACTCCTGGGGTGTTGCTCCAATATGGGTCCATGTGCAGGCGCAGCCAGTTCACTTTCCAGCCCGCCTTCATAATGCCGTCAATCTTTGCCTTGTTGTATTTTAAACATTCGCTGACATTATAGTTATTCCATTTGCTGCCTTGCTCGTTGAACCACGGGCTGTAGGTCTGTCCGAATCCGTGCAGCAGAATCCTGTTGCCCTTGTCGTCCACAAGATAACGCCCCTCAATATGCAGAGGAGGCATCTCCATTCCCTCCCAAGCCATACACTTCAAGGCACATTTGCCCGAAAAGGCAAAAACAGAAAACAATAGCATCAGCTGCACAAAATACAAATTTTTCTTCCTCATAATACTTATACGTTACAGTTTAGTTTTTTACGGATGCAAAGGTAACGATTTTCCGCAAAAAATACAATTAAAAAAGTAACATGTTGTTTTTCTGATGTAACTTCACAACGTATAATACAACATAAAGTGCCCCTAAAACGCTATATATAATTAAGGTGTAGCATGAAATAACCTACTTTTTATGGCGGAATGACACTTTAAATAAGAGGCGGCATTTCGAAAATAAAAATAAATCCTAATTTATTTTGTATTTAACTCAATTTGCACTATCTTTGCAAACTAAAACAAAAAACAAACAAGCAATGTATAATTTCGACAAAAGCATAGACCGACGCAACAGCAACAGCTATAAATGGGACGGGACCGATGACAGCAATATGATACCAATGTGGGTGGCTGACATGGATTTTCAGACAGCGCCGGCAATAATCGACACACTGAGAAAGCGCGTGGAGCACGGAGTATTCGGCTACACCAGAGTGCCTGATGGGTATTACGAGGCAATAGTCAGCTGGTTTCAGCATCGCCACGGCTGGACTATAGACAAAAGCTCGATACTCTACACCACAGGCGTGGTGCCGGCTGTGTCGGTGGCAATAAAGGCAATGACAAATCCCGGCGACGGAGTGATTTTGCACACCACGGCATACAACTGTTTCTTCTCAAGTATACGAAACAACGGATGCAAACTGGTGGAGAGCCGGCTGAAAAACGACAACGGCCGCTTCACCATGGATTATGACAACCTGGAGGAACTGTGCAGGGACGACAACAACAAAGTAATGCTGCTCTGCAATCCGCACAACCCCACAGGACGCCTGTGGAGCCGCGACGAACTGCAGCGCATTGCCGACATCTGCCACCGCAACAACGTGGCGATAATCTCTGACGAGATACACTGCGAACTGACCTATGGCGGGAACCGCTATGTGCCTTTCGGCACCGTTGACAGCACTGCTGTGGTGCTGTGCTCACCGTCAAAGGCATTTAACATCGCCGGACTGCAGATAGCCAACATTATATGCAGCGACGAGACTCTGCGCAACCGCATTGACAGGGCGATAAACATCAACGAGGTGTGCGACGTGAATCCTTTTGGAGTGCTGGCGCTCATAGCGGCATATAACGACAGCGAGGACTGGCTCGACGCGCTATGCCAGTATATCTGGGAGAACTACAAGGCGCTGTGCAAATTCTTTGCCGAAAACCTGCCGCAGATAAAAATCACTCCGCTCGAAGCCACATACTTAGTATGGGCGGATTGCAGCAGTCTGGGTATAAAGAGCAATGAACTGGAGAAAAGGCTTGAACAGGAAGGCAAGGTGAAACTGAGCGGCGGAACTCTCTATGGCGATGCCGGCGAGGGATTTATGCGCATCAACATTGCCTGCCCGAGAGAAAGGATGATGGAAGGACTGCGCCGGATGGCAAAAGTCTTGAAAATGAAGAGTGAAGAGTGATGAGTGAAGAATTTTCGTGCAAACCGAGTGGAGATAGCTATTAGCCCAATAAGCTCTATTAGCCCAATATCTCATTCACAAGCAATAATTATAAACTAAAAAAACAATGAACAACGAAGAACGTATCCGCAAAGCGGAATCACTATTTATGCAAGGGTTCAACTGCTGCCAGAGCGTGGTGGCAGCCTTTGCCGACATATATGGCTACAGCGAACAGCAGGCACTGACGCTGAGTGCAGGATTTGGAGCAGGAATAGGCAGAATGCGGCTCACATGCGGAGCCTGCTGCGCATTGGCACAGCTGGCAGGCATGGACTGCGGCAGCGCTACTCCAGGCGACCGTGAGGGAAAGTCGTATAACTACAAAATAGTGCAGCAACTGCTGGAGCAGTTCCGCCAGGAGCACGGTTCCATAACCTGCTCCGAGCTGTTGAAGCTGAAAAAAGGCGCGCCACTGAGCTTCGAGGCAAGCGAGCGCACCGCCGAATACTACCGCACCCGCCCCTGTGTGAACCAGATAATATCGGCAGCACGGATATTTGCCCGCTATCTGGAAGAAAAAGAGCAGGATGGGAAAGAGAACATGTAATCTTTCCAATTAGAAGTGCCACAGATTTAGTTAAAAAATGAAAATTACAGCTATTCGCATGCAATATCCAAGGCTATTTTACATTCTATAGTTAGAATTTTAAAAATTAAAACAAAAATAAAGAACAAAAATGAACAAAATGAAAAATCTGTTGCTCGCGGCAATATGCCTTATAGCAACAAGCACAGTAACATCGTGCCTTGACAGTGACGGTGACAACAAAGACTACACCATGACACCTGAGGAAACGGCAACATACCTTACACGCCTCAGCGGTACATACACAGGAAAAATGCTGTTTCACTACCGTGGACGCAAGAAATACGTTCAGCAGGACAGTATGATGCGCGACTCTATCATGAATATGACATGGAGAATCAACCGCGACTCAACCGTCACAATAGCCAACTTCCCCGACAGCATATTCAACAATGCCATCACAGGAAACAATGACCTGAGAAATATACTGAAGAAGGCTCCAACCCGCCCCACTCTCAACTGCATATTTGCGCCATACAAATTCTACAACAATGCAGGTACTGCAGACTATGCTTTCCAGATTTTGCCAAAGGCAGAAGTTGACGAGAAAAACACCCAATATGCCTACACACAGAGCCAATTCTCTGTTGACAACAAAGACTACACAGCAAAATATGGTTACGCCTTAAATTTATATGACGGCTACTATCAATATCAGTCATACGGCTATCAGGCGAAAAACGGCGAAATCGAGATTGTGCTGTGTGTAGGCGACGTGAAGTGTACAAACACCTCCGGAGGTCACACCACTGTTCCATATCAGGTGTTGTTCAGCGGAGTCAAGATGTACTAAAAATACTACCATAAGTACGAAATAGAACAAGTATTTGCAGTAAAGCAATAAAAAAATGCACACTTCCTTTGCGGAGTGTGCATTTTTTTGTAACTTCGCCGCCGATTTATATTTACACAAAAAGAAAATAGGTATGAGTTACAATTTATTAAAAGGTAAAAGAGGTATTGTATTCGGAGCGTTGAACGAGCAGTCGATTGCTTGGAAAGTGGCTGTGAGAGCCGTTGAGGAAGGCGCGCAAATAACACTCAGCAACACTCCAGTGGCTGTGCGCATGGGACAGGTAAACGCTCTCTCTGAGCAGCTCAACTGCGAGGTTATTCCCGCCGATGCCACAAGCGTTGATGACCTCAACGAGGTGTTCCGCCGCTCGCAGGAGATTCTCGGCGGCAAGATTGACTTCGTGCTCCACTCTATCGGCATGTCGCCCAACGTACGCAAGAAGCGCACCTACGACGACCTGGACTACGATATGCTCTCGAAAACTCTCGACATATCGGCAGTAAGTTTCCACAAGATGATTCAGGCAGCCAAGAAGCAGGATGCCATCGCCGACTATGGCAGCATCGTGGCGCTGACCTACATGGCTGCACAGCGCACAATGTTCGGATATAACGACATGGCTGACGCCAAGGCGCTGCTGGAGTCGATTGCACGCAGCTTCGGATACATCTACGGCCGTGAGCACCACGTGCGCGTGAACACCATCTCGCAGAGCCCTACAATGACAACAGCAGGCAGCGGAGTGAAGGGAATGGACAAGCTGTTTGACTTTGCCAACCGCATGTCGCCGCTGGGCAACGCCTCTGCTGACGAGTGTGCCGACTACTGCATCGTGATGTTCTCCGACCTCACACGCAAGGTGACAATGCAGAACCTCTATCACGACGGCGGTTTCTCAAGCATGGGCATGAGCCTGCGCGCCATGGCAACCTACCAGAAGGGACTTGAGGAATATATGGACGAAGACGGCAACATCATCTACGGATAAAACATAAAAATTACATAAAGACACATATAGGGTGTGTCAGAAATCGGGACATGCCCCGGAAGTTTGACAAAAAACTTCCGGGGCATATCATTTTTGACACACCCTCAAAAAACAGCCCAAAATCTCCATCCAAAAAGTATGTTTCCGAAATAAACATGAAATAATAGGCTAAAATGTTATATTTCGATAAGTATGTGATACAAATTAAACAGTAGTGTTCAGAAAATTGTGGTAACTTTGCAACCGAATATAATTGTAAAACTATTTAAATTAGCTGAAATGAGAAATCGACTACTATTTTTATTTGGAATGTTATGCTGTGTGTTTTCAGGAGCCATGGCAGAAGACAAGGCCACATCGGAAGACATCACCGTTGACGGCACAAAGAGAAACATGCTTGTGTATGCCCCGGCAGACCTGCCGGACAACTCGCCGCTGCTCATCTCGATGCACGGTATGAATCAGAGTGCTGCGTATCAGCAGGGGATGGCAAACTGGGAAGCCGTAGCAAAGGAGGAGAAATTCGTGGTTGTATATCCCAGTGCCATCGGCACCGGCTTTACCACTTGGGACATACAAAACACAAGTGTCTCACAAAATAAAGACTTTAAATTCTTGGTAAAGATCATTGACGAGATGGCGAGCCGCTATAAGATTGACACCAAGAGAGTTTATCTCTCCGGTTTCTCGTTTGGCGGCATGATGACGTATTATTGTGCCAGCTATATGGACGACAAGTTTGCAGCATTCGCTCCAGTGAGTGGCTATCTCAACGGCGATGCCACTCCACGCAGCGCGCGTCCCGTACCTATTATACATACACACGGCACTACAGATGACGTCCTGCCCTACAGTAATGTTAACGGCATCGTGTCGGCATGGGCTGCGCACAACGAATGTCTGCCCAATCCAACCACAGTAACCCCATGGCCCAAAAACAAGCCCAACTCTAAGAGTTCACGCACCACATGGGCTGCAGGAGAGGGCGGCGTGGAGGTTGTACTCAACACTCTTGACGGAAAGGGACACTGGCACAGCAACGACCCTGCCGGCGTAATGACAAGCGAGGAGATATGGGAGTTTGTAAGCAAATACACTCTTACCGAAAAGATTGAGGAGCCAGAGGGAATAAACCATGCCCTGAAAGTCACGACCTCGGAACCTAAGGCAAACCTATGGGACTGGCAGATACACCGCCGCCTCAGCCAGCCGCTCACGGTAGGCAAGAGCTATAAGCTGACCATGCGTGTAAAGGGCTCAGGCAACGGTTCGCTTGCATTCTGGCCTATTGATGACGCTTCCAGCAACAAGGACCAGTGGGGCGGAAGCAAGGATCTGCAATATCTCAACGCATACGACTTTTCAACTTCATGGAAGACATTCACATGGGAGTTCAAGGCTGAATTCCCCATCAACAAGTTCCAGTTTGTATTCGGACTATACGGCGGCAGTATATTCTTCGACGATGTGAAGTTCGTAGAAGTGGGTAATGAAAATAATCTCATCGTAGATGATGATTTCGAGGGCGAGTTGAATGTCAGCTGGGAAAAGATTTCTTGGATGAATGGCATAAGTTTCAAGATAGCCACCACATCAAACAAGGCAGACCTGCTGCTGGCTATCAAAGACGCCAAGGCAACTCTTGAGGCAGCCAACGGCATGACACGCGAGGAAGCAGTGGCTGCACGCAAGGCTCTTAAGGAAGCCATTGCCGCTGCCGAGGCCTTCACCACAGACAACGACGATGACTATCTTACCGAGGCTGAAAAGCTGAAGAAAGCCACAGCACTGCTGGCACAGTGGATAGGAGTGCCAGAGAGCGCCGACCCAAACTTCCAGATTTATCTTTGCTTTGGTCAGTCGAACATGGAGGGCAATGCCACTCCAGAGGCTCAGGATTACGAGAATGTACCAGAGAGATTCCAGGTGATGGCTGCCGTTGACATGACCGACCCGAAGCGTGAGCGCGGCAAATGGTACACCGCAGTACCTCCTCTCTGCCGTCAGGGAACAGGTCTTACACCAGCCGACTATTTCGGTCGCACAATGGTGGAGAAACTGCCGGAGAATGTAAAGGTTGGAGTGGTGCATGTAGCCGTGGGCGGCACAAGCATCAAGGGCTTCATGGAGGAGCTCGTCGCCGACTATGTGGCTGGCGAGGCAGAATGGTTCAAGAACTTTATGTCAAATTATGACAACAATCCTTTCCGTCGCCTGATTGAGACAGCCAAAAAGGCGCAGCAGTTTGGCATCATCAAGGGTATCCTTATGCATCAGGGTGAGACTGACAACGGCAACCCTGAATGGCCTAATATGGTGAAGACCGTCTATGAGCGTATTCTCAATGAGCTGAATCTCTCTGCCGACAACGTGCCTCTGCTCGTAGGAGAGATGGTGCAGAAGGACCAGGGCGGAAGCTGCTGGGGACAGAATGCCAACATCGACAATATACACAGCGTGATACCCACAGCCTACCCCATCTCGTCTAAGGATTGCAAACAGCGCGGCGACGGACTGCACTTCACCGCCGAAGGCTACCGCATCATAGGCAAGCGCTATGCCGAGAAGATGCTTGAACTGCTCAATTCGCAGACAAGCATAAGCGGTGTGACAGTCGACAATACAGTCGGCAACAAGTGGTTTGACCTCAATGGACGTCTGGTGGACGACTCATTCAAGGGACTGGTTATCGATGTCACTTCCGGCAAGAAATACCTCAACAAATGATTTAACATTATATATTAGAATAAAATGAAACGACATTTATTACTTTCATGTCTGTACCTCGCTTGTACATTCATTGGAGCATCTGCACAGCCAAGACAGATGCAGAGAGTTGAAGACCCTACGGGTTACAAAGACACTTACAAAGACTATTTCTCTATCGGAGTGGCACTGAATATCCGCAATGTGGCTTCGGCAGAGCAGATGGCAGTGGTGAAGAAAAACTTCAACAGCGTCACTGCTGAGAACGCCATGAAGCCCGGGGAGATTCATCCAAAGGAAGGAGTATGGAATTTCGGCGGTGCTGACAGCATTGCCAACTGGTGCCGTGAAAACGGCGTGAAGATGCGCGGACACTGTCTGGCATGGCATAGCCAGTTTTCCAACTGGATGTTTACCGACAAGAAGGGCAAGCCTGTAACCAAGGAAGTGTTCTATCAGCGTCTGCGCGACCATATACATACTGTCGTTAACCGCTACAAGGATGTTGTCTATTGCTGGGACGTGCTCAACGAGGCAATGGCCGATGGTGACGGACGTCGGATGCCGTGGATGAAAGAGGAGCCAAGTCCATACCGCAAGACACAGATGATGGATCTCTGCGGCGAGGAGTTTATTGTGAAGGTGTTCCAGTTTGCCCGCGAGGCTGACCCTAATGTAGAGCTTTTCTATAATGACTACAACGCTGCACAGCCTGCAAAGCGCGACCGTATATATAATATGGTGAAGAAGATGAAGGAGGCAGGCGCACCAATCGACGGCATAGGCATGCAGGGACACTACAACATCTACGGTCCGAGCATGGAAGACTTTGAGGCTGCCATCGAGAAATATTCTACCATTGTTGACAAGATTCACATCACTGAGCTCGACCTCCGCACCAACAACGAGATGGGCGGACAACTGGAGTTCAGCAAAGGTAAGGAGGGCGAGGTGCCGCAGTACATTCAGACACTGCATGATGCTCAGTATGCCCGTCTGTTCAGAGTTATGCGCAAGCACAAGGATGTAATCAAGAACGTCACTTTCTGGAATCTCTCCGACGCTGACTCATGGATTGGCGCGAACAACTACCCTCTGCCCTTCGACAAGAACATCAAGCCTAAGAAGGTGTATTACACCATCAAGAACTTCAACCCAGCTTTAGACAACGCCGTGGTGAAGGAAGATTTCCGCCCGTCGCCTCTCAACCAGCCCGGACAGCAGTACCCAATGGTCAACTCACAGGGTTATGCACGCTTCCGTGTGGTGGCTCCCGATGCCAAGTCGGTAATCGTAAGTCTCGGTCTTGGCGGCACTGGCGGCACTGTGTTGCAAAAGGATAAGCAAGGCGTATGGGTTGGTACTACCGACGGTCCTATGGACCCAGGATTCCACTATTATCATCTCACCATTGACGGCGGTGTGGTCAACGACCCGGGAGCTAAGGACTATTATGGTTCGGTGCGCTGGGAAAGCGGTATCGAGATTCCCGCTCCCGACCAGGACTTCTTCGCATACAAAGCTGTTCCGCACGGACAGGTTGTAGAGGTGAACTTCCCCTCCAAGAACACTCCTGCCGACAATCCTCACTGGATAGGCGAGGGAGGTCCGAGAGCATTCGTATATCTGCCTCCCACATACGACGGCAAGAAGAAGTTCCCCGTGCTCTATCTGCAGCACGGATGGGGTGAGGATGAAACGGCATGGATGAATCAGGGACGCGCGAACCTCATCATGGACAACATGATAGCCGAGGGCAAGTGCGAGCCGTTCATCATCGTCTGCACATACGGCATGACCAACGAGTGCCGTTGGGGACACATGCACGAGTTCGACTGGACTGAGTTCCAGCGTGTGCTTGTAGAGGATCTTATCCCATATATTGACAGCCATTTCAAGACAAAGGCAGAGAAGCGCTACCGTGCGATGGCAGGACTGTCAATGGGCGGCATGGAGACAAAGATGTGTACACTTGCCTATCCTGATGTATTCGATTATTACTGCCTGCTCTCAGGCGGCATGTACGCTCCCGAGGACATCAAGAGCAAAGACCAGGTTAGGATGATATTCATGAGCTGTGGAAGCAAGGAGAATCCTGATGGAGTGACCAAAGCTGCCGAGGCACTGCGTACCGCCGGACATAACGCCCACAGTTATGTATCTGAGGGTACTGCCCATGAATTCCTTACATGGCGTCGCTCGCTGAGGGAGATGGCACCTCTGCTTTTCAAATAAAATTAATATCCGGTTTATTATGAGAAAGATAATATTAGCCGCTGCAATGCTTATGTCACTGACGGTTTCCGCACAAGTGGAGAAAACATGGCTCGATGTTGACTACGTGGGCGACGGAATAGAGGGGCACAAGATGGATATCCATGTGCCCGACGACGGCAAGGAGAGCCACAAGGTGATTGTGCTCATCTACGGAAGCGCATGGTTCAGCAACAATGCCAAGGCATCGGCTTTCCAGTCATACGGCAAGCAACTGCTCGACGGCGGCTTTGCAGTGGTGAGCATCAACCACAGAGCAAGCACCGAGGCAAAGTTTCCCGCACAAATCAACGATGTAAAGGCGGCAATCCGCTATGTGCGCGGCAATGCCGCAAAATATGGTTTTGACACCTCATTCGTGGGTATCACAGGATTCTCTTCCGGCGGTCATCTCTCGTCACTTGCCGGAACAACCAATGGAGTGAAGACCAAGAAGTTTGGCAAGGTAAAGATTGATATTGAGGGCTCGCTCGGTGCCTACACCAAGGAGAGCAGCCGTGTTGATGCCGTGGTTGATTTCTTCGGTCCTATCGACGTGAGCCGCATGGAGCGTTGCGAGACCTACAAGGACGACAAGTCGCCCGAGGCTGTCCTGCTCGGATGCAGTCCGTCGAAGAATCCTGACCTCTCCAAGTCTCTCAGCCCTATGTCATATATCGACAAGAACGACCCCAAGTTCCTCGTCATCCATGGCGATGCCGACCCCGTGGTGCCCTATTGCCAGAGTGAGTTCTTTGCCAAGGCTCTGAGTGACAAGGGTGTGCTTGAAGACTTTATCACCGTTCCTGGCGGTAATCACGGTCCCGTGACATTCAACGACTATACCTTCCAGCGCATGGTCAACTTCTTCCAAAAGCAGGCAGGAATGCCAGAGACCAAGCTGCCCAAGGCATCTGTGCTGAACATCCGCCGTCAGGAATATCCCCGCATATTGGAGGACAACCGTGTGGAGTTCCGCATAAAAGCTCCCACAGCCCAAAAGGTTCAGATAGACCTCGGTCGCCTTTACGACATGAAGAAGGATGCCGATGGCTTTTGGATATGCACCACCGACCCTCAGACAGAAGGCTTCCATTACTATTTCCTCGTTGTTGACGGAGTGAAGGTTGCCGACCCTTGCAGCGAGACATTCTACGGCTGCAGCATGATGTCAAGCGGAGTGGAGATTCCCTACCCTGCCGAAAAGCAGTCATGGTATGAGCTGAAAGCCGACGTGCCTCACGGACAGGTGGCACGCCTGCGCTACCAGTCCAAGGTTACCGGCAGCTGGAAGAACATGTATGTATATACTCCTGCGGAATATGAGACCAGCGGCAAGTCTTATCCTGTGCTCTACCTGCAGCATGGAGGCGGAGAGGACGAGCGTGGCTGGAGCAACCAGGGACTAACAGATATCATCCTCGACAACCTTATCGCTGAGGGTAAGGCAAAGCCTATGATTGTGGTAATGATGGACGGCAACGGTCAGGACTTCACATCTGAGCTTCTCACCGACGGCATTCCGTTTGTGGAAAGCCGTTACCGCACAGTCAAGACTGCTGACGGCCGCGCACTTGCCGGACTGTCAATGGGCGGCATACAGACACTAAATACCTCCATCATGCACCCCGAACTGTTCTCATACGTGGGAGTGTTCAGCAGCGGATGGTTCAAGAATCCTCAGCCTTTCATGGCAAACAGTTCCGGTGAGATGTATTATGCAAAACTGAAGGAGCGTCCCGAGTACTATAACAAGCAGTTCCGCGAGTTCTTCCTCACCATGGGCGGTCCTGAGGACATAGCATACGAAAACTGCAAGGCTATGCGCGAGCGTTTCGACCAAATGGGCATCAAGCACAGTTATTATGAGACTCCAGGCGGTCACACTTGGCCCGTATGGCGTGAGAGCCTCTACTTTTTCGCACAAAAACTGTTCAAATAAAAATGTGCCAAGAAAAATAAATGATATTATTAACGGGGGAGTTTTTAATTCCCCCGTTAATAATATATATAAAAGCTTTTTCCTCTTTTCATGTCTTTTCCTCTCTTTTTAGGCTATTTGACACTAACTTGAAACATAGTCCAAAGTATTTGATACATTACAACTAATAACTTTCTGCATTTTTAATTATCTTTGCACTCTGAAAGCAAATAATCGAATTATTATAGACATAAAAGAAAACGATGAGAACTTTTTTTACTACAATTTATCTCACAGCGGTAATGACTTTTCCTGTCATTGCCTCTGCACAAGTATCATCTCCAAACGGGAAAGTCGTATGGGACGAACTGGACAATGAAGGAAAAATCAACGGATTTGCCGTAAAATACAACAATGGGGCAAATGCAACAGAGTTGATGAAGATACCCTCCTTCGGACTGCTCACCAAGGATGGCGGAGGCAAGGAACTGCATTTGGTATCCAAGACCGCGCCAAGTCACATCACTGACAACTACACCATGATTGGCGGCAAGCGGCTCCACTGCTCCAACGAAGCCAACGAAATAACTTATCAATTCGCCGACAATATCGGCCGCTCACAAAAGTTAGTGGTGAGGGCATACAATGACGGCATTGCCTTCCGCTATATTCTCGACAGCTTAGTGCATACCAGAATCACCGAAGAGCTGACATCATACCGCATACCGGAGGGCACCCGCCGCTGGATGCAGAAATGGACAGAGCCATACGAGGAGTTCTTCCCTCTTGCCACTTCGGGTGAAGGCGAGAACAGACGCTGGGGATATCCCGCACTCATACAGGCGGCGGATGATGCCTGGGCATTGATAACAGAAGCTGGAATAGAAAGAAACAATAGTGCCTCATGCCTGTATAATGACCGCACGGCAACCGACTATCGTGTCGTGCCCGACGAAAATATGCAGAACCAGTCTGGACAGTGGACTTCCCCATGGCGGGTAATAATAGTCGGCAGCAAGTCAGACATCGTGGAATCAACACTTGTTACCGACGTAAGCGCCCCGTGCCGCCTCAACGACACCTCATGGATAAAGCCGGGCAGCGTGTCATGGATTTACTGGGCATACAATCATGGCAGCAATGACTACCAGATAATAAAGAAGTACGTGGATATGGCGGTGGAGCTGCATCTTCCCTATGTGCTTATCGATGCAGAATGGGACGAGATGGGTAATGGCGGTACCATTGAGGATGCCATACGATATGCCCATGACAACGGAATCAAGCCACTTTTATGGTACAATTCCTCCACTGCATGGATAAAGGCGTGGGGAGCTCCCGGTCCCCACGAGCGTCTCAATGCCCCTGAGAACAGGGAGCACGAGTTTGCATGGCTGGAGAAGATGGGCGTGGCTGGAGTGAAGATAGACTTCTTTGCCGGCGACAAACAGGAGACAATGGAATACTGCATCGACCTGCTTGAAGCTGCGGCAAAGCATCATCTGATGGTAAATTTCCACGGAGCCACCATTCCTCGCGGCTGGCAGCGCACATACCCCAATCTCATGTCTGTCGAGGCGGTATATGGTGCGGAATGGTATAACAACAACGCCACACTCACCAATAAGGCTGCCGCCCACAATGCCACTCTTCCGTTCACACGCAACGTGGTGGGACCTATGGACTACACTCCATGCACCTTCTCCGACTCCCAGCATCCTCATATCACGACCGATGCCCATGAGCTGGCGTTACCTGTATTATATGAGTCAGCCCTTCTGCATTGGGCAGACCGTCCTGAAAGCTATCTCGCACAGCCAACGGAGGTAAGAGAGCTAATCGGCTCACTGCCAACGGTATGGAACGAGACACGGCTGCTCGGCGGTTATCCCGGCGAGTGGGTGGTAATAGCCCGAAGAAGCGGTTCTACATGGTATGTTGCAGGAATCAACGGTAAGGACGAGCAACAGACTCTCACCTTCGACACTTCCTTGCTGCCAAAAGGCAAATATACAGTCTTTGCTGATAACCACAAATCGTGGAGTATCAAGACCTCTAAGGGACGCATTCCCGGCAAGATTACATGTCAGCCAAGAGGAGGATTCGTAATAAGAATACAAAGTATCGTGAGATAAAAATTCGTAGAATTCACATTAATAACTATAAAAATAACATTCAAATGCGAATACTTACAACAACCTTGATGCTGGTTGCGGCAATGACTGCAACAGCCCAGAAACAGCAGGCGTTGAACATGCCTGTCATTCAGACTAAATATGTTGCCGACCCTGCGCCTTACGTACATGGCGACACGGTTTATCTCTACACCACCCACGACGAGGATGACTCCGAGGGCTTCAAGATGAAGGACTGGCTGCTATACACCTCCACCGACATGGTAAACTGGCAGGACCACGGTGCCGTGGCTTCGCTGCGCGACTTTAAATGGTATAAGGGCGACAACGGAGCGTGGGCAGAGCAGGTAATCGAGCGCAACGGCAAGTGGTATATGTACTGCCCTATACACGGCAACGGCATCGGCGTGCTGGTGGCAGACTCTCCGTTTGGACCTTTCAAGGACCCTCTTGGCAAACCATTGGTGTGGAATAAGGAGCACTGGTATGACATCGACCCTACAGTGTGGATTGACGACGACGGTCAGGCATATATGTATTGGGGCAATCCGCATACCTACTGCGTACGCCTCAATGAGGACATGATTTCCACCAAGGGCGAGATAATGACCATGGACCCTATAGGCGACTATCAGGAGGGACCGTGGCTATGGTCGAGGAAGAACGCCCGCGGCGAGAAAAACTACTATCTCGCATACGCATCCACATGCTGCCCTGAGGGAATAGGCTACGCCATGAGCAAGTCGCCAACGGGTCCGTGGGAGCACAAGGGACATATCATGAACCACACTCCCCGCACACGAGGCAATCATCCCGGTATCATCGACTACAAGGGAAAGTCATATTGCTTCGGACTCAACTATGACATATTCCGTCTTGAGACAAGCCGCCACGCTGAAAGGCGCTCGGTGTCTGTTGCCGAGATGACATATAACGAGGACGGAACGATACAGGAACTGCCATATTTCCAGGACTGCCGGCTGGAGCAGGTGGGCACCTTCAACCCCTTCCGCCGTGTTGAGGCAGAGACAATGGCATGGGGCTACGGCCTGAAGACCACACGCGAGAATCCGTCAGGTCCGTGGAATCCCACGCTCTTCGTCACTGACATTGACGACGGAGAGTATATCCTTGTCAAAGGTGTTGACTTCGGCAAGGGCGCATCCGTTCTCGAAGCCAGCTGCTCCGCTCATCTGTACGGCGGAAGAATTGAGGTGCGGCTCGATGCTCCCGACGGATGGATAGCCGGCATAATAGACGTGCCAAATACCAAGTTCAAGTACGAGACATTCCGCACAGGACTGACAAAGTGCAAGGGAGTGCACGACGTATATTTCGTGTTCAAGAGCACATCAATGCAGAAGAAAAACCTCTTCAACTTCGACTGGTGGGAGGCAAAGAAATAGTAAATAACCTGTAGCCATATATTAAAAACATTGAAAAATATAAAAGCGGTTGCGATAGTTGGGGAAATTGCTAAACCGCCGACATTACTCCTGTAAAGATTATTCTGAAAAAAAGCCGCATAATTTTTTTTCATTCTGGAGAAGAAAAAACGGAGTCTCGGGCATGTTTCGTGAAAAACCATGAAGATTTTCTGAAAAAC
>JAUNSB010000032.1:0-39169 GCA_030539375.1 Prevotella sp. | reverse complement strand
GTTCTTTTGCCAACAAACATAAGTTCTTTTTCCTTCAAGAACAAGCAAAAACGGCACTTTTCTTGATAGTTTTTTATAAGCGAGAACGCACATATTTTGTAACTATTTGATTTTCAATACAATACAAATTCGTAAAATTTCGCATATTTAAAACAAGGAATCAGATGAATGATTTTACGCGATTCTCAAAAGACTCTTTGTCGTAATATTTTATCTTTATTCAACCGCAAAAACACAAGTGAATCATCTAAAAAATACCTGTTGACGGGACTGATTCCGTCAACAGGTTATTTTATTTATTCTATTCAAGTTATTTTATTTCCACTCCCTGCAGGTTATAGCTTTTGCCATTCTTGCGGATTATAAGCTTGCCATTCAGGAAAATCTTATGTGGCTGAGCATCATTATCCACCGTCACATTACCGATGCCAGTTGTCACTTTTGCAAACCTACTCCAAGGGGCAGTAGTCTGATAAACAGCCGAGAAGGCTTCAGGAACAGTAAGAACAGCATCACGATAAGTATTATCATCAAAAATGTTTTCCGATGCACCAGGAGGATTGGCAGACTCACAGGCAACACTCATCAAACTGGTGCAGCCCGCAAATGCCTCATCACCAACACCTGTAACAACATCACCCAAAGTGGCACTCTGCAGATTTGTGCAGCCCTTGAACGCACGTGCACCTACGATGAACCCGTCAACACTTGCGGCTCTTGTCTTCACAGCGACCGGATTATTGGTCACGTTACTCCCATCAGCCGTTTCTTTGCTGCCAACGGTTACGGACGTTATTCCTGTACAGCCGCTGAAGGCATCATCGGCAATACCTATCACTGTATAAGTTTTCCCATTGTATGTAATAGCCTGTGGAATCACCACATCGCCAGAATATTTATCTGAAGCCGAGGCAATCACCTCTACAGTATTCTGTGTGCTTGAAGTGATATTGTAACTCAGCTTATTGCTTATCCCCACGATATTCTTGAAATTGCTCCACGGCTCACTGGCACTATAGGCATCAATGCTGCCTTGTGGCACATAAAGAGTACATTTGTCAAATATTGCATTTGTGTAATTTACAGGATCTAAAGAATAAAAGCTCCATTCCACAGCATCAGGAGGAGTCGTAGCATTGCAATATACTGATGTCAGATTATCGCAATAAAAAGCTGTACTGGCTATTGATTTAACAGACTTGCCCAATACCAGCTCAGCCAATCCACTGTAAGTAAATGCCCCCTCCTCTATAACCTCTACAGAATTAGGAATATTGATTGATGTAAGATTTTTGCATAAGAAAAATGCCTGATATTTTATTTTCTTCAAAGAATTTGGCAAAACAATTGAAGACAAGGTACATTCCTGAAATGCGTTGCTCCCAATGGCAGTGACTGTGGCGGGCACAGTAAGCGATTTGAGTCCACCCGGACAAGTAACCAAAGTGGTAACGTCTTTTGAATACAAGACACCATCGACCGAACTGTATTCAGCATTACCCTCATCAACATTGATACTATTAAGTTTTTGGCAATAGGCAAACACTCCAATATTCATAAATTTCACAGAAGCAGGGATATTGATACTTGTAATGCTGTTACAGCCTCCAAAGGCACACTCTCCGATAGTAATCAAAGAATTGGGGAGGGTGACTGACGTGAGTTTTGTTCCAGCATTGAATGCGTATGGATAAATTTCCGTTACCGAGTTGGGGACAGTAAACGACGCTGTTGTGTTTGGCCATGAATGAAGCACAGTCATGTCCTTAGAATATATTACGCCCTGAACAGCACAATAATTTGGATTACTGCTGTCTATATTTATCTCTGTCAGATTCTCACAACCCGAAAAGATTCCATTACCCATGGAAGTTACAGTCTTAGGAATATTGACTGATGTGAGGCTTGTACAAAGTCTGAATGCAAACGGTCCTATCTCTGTTACAGAACTGCCAAGGGTTATTGATGTCAAACCAGTTAACCTAAACGCCCAGTTGCCAATTGTAGTCACGGAATTTCCAATCGTGGCAGATTTCAGTTGCCCGCAATTCTCAAAAGCCGAGTTGGCAATAGATGTCACAGGATATTCATAATTATTAAATGTAACAGCGTCGGGAATTGTAACAGATTCTAATGACTTATATGAGTCATTGGGTATCACCTCCACTGTTTGGTCAGCCTTCACCTTATAAGATAATCCACTGACATCAAATTCTGTTCCTTCATCCGCCGGTGTTCCGGTATCATCGCCACCGCTTTTTCCTGCAAGGTAGCAGATGTCGCCATCATAAATTTTCAGAGGTATACCGCCACGTTCCACAGGCCAGCTTGACGCATGTGCGACAGCGTTTGCGTAAGGGTCAATCGCCACTGTGGGATCAACACTCATTATTGATATTCCAACGGTTTTACCAACTTCGCCGTCAACCGAATATTGAAAAGCGGTCGTTGACTTTGCGGGAAGTTGCAAATTAACCTTTTTTACTTCCCTAGAATTCTGTTCGCCTGTATTCAGTAACACTTCAAAATCACCATTATAGGCATCACCGTCGTTCTTGATTTTAAATTCGAAAGTAGCCTTTGTGCCATATACTTTATTTACAAGATATTCTGAATAATGATAAGTTCCATATACCTGTTCTTCAGAGGCATTCAGAATTTTTATTGACTCAAACGACAGTAACGGCCCTGCAACATGCGAACCATCGCCTACAAGATAGCATATATCTCCATCACTAAATGAATAGGTTTTAGAATAATTCTCACACACATGCGAATTGGGCTCTTGCAATCCTTCAATTTTTACAGATCTGTCATTAGAAGAAATTTTTAATCCAACAAGATGTCCAATTCTACCATTAAGCTGTACATGAAAGGTGGATGTCTTATTAGCCGGCAAATCCCATTCTACAGTTTCGTAAGAATACCAGGCATCTGCTGAATTCCTATAATGAGATAGGCTAAATTCTCCTTTATAGGCATCGCCGTCGTTCTTGATTTTAATTTCATACTCAGCTTTGTTGTCTTTCACGACTTGTGCCTCAATTTTTCCGTAAGAGCCAAAATCCGCATACGATTCTGTTTCAGCAGAAGCATTTGTGACTTTTATTGACTCAAAGGACAATTTCGGTCCCGTCCCATCTGCCATAGCTGGGACAATGGCAGCAAATAATACCACACACAGCGAACATAGCCGCCTAAAAACGTTTAGTTTTTCCATAAACTCAAGTGTTTTAATTAATAAATAATGTTGTTAAAAATCTCCATACAGAGCATAGCATAAAAAAGCGTGAACCGTCCTGTTGTCTGTTCCACTCGTTCAGGCTCTAGCAATTGCCTATTATGGTTGAACAGACAACGTTAGAGCCCACGCCGATATGAATATAATCCACCCTACGCCACACCAATACACAAAACAGTCATTGCATCCATGAGGATACAATACGTGCTGTATAAGCATAGCCATTGGGATGATATAATCACACCCGAGGACATCTACCGTTGCTAAGTTCAAGACCATAATTGTGGAATTTGCTAGATTCGAACGAGTCTCAAACAGAGCGTCAAGTAAACGCCTTAAATATGTATGTCGAAATTCCTTCCCCACCCTTCCGCTTTGCGGCGCTTGGCTTTTCAACCTTGCAGCGCTCCGCTTCGGCGCGAGCAGCCTCAACCGTTGCTGTGGCAGAGCACGTCTGCCGGTACCCAAAGGTCTTGGCAAAGAAATCCGTGTGCAAAACTAATAAAAAAAATCCGAATAACCAAATAAAATGGTGAAAAAAAACTTTTTCTGCAAAAAAGAGTGGGAGCTGCAAACGCTCCCACTCTTATTTTATTTTAATAAATTAATATAATCTACATCAGCACCCCTTGTGCGTCATGATGTTAAGCACCATGGCATCGGTGGCACACATGGCATCGGCACCGATGGAAGTAAGGTTATGTATTGAGCGGTCAACATCTTCATCGATGATACCCTCAGCACTGCTGACATTCTTGCCCTCCATGGCAAGCAATGCGGAAAGGATGGCGGTGCTCACGCCCGATGAGATTTTCAGCGAGCATGAGGGCTTTGCGCCATCGCAAATCATACCAGTGATGTTAGCTATCATGTTTTTCACCGCACTGCATATACGGGCATAGTCACCTCCCATGAGATAGGTTATTCCGCAACAGCTGCCGATGCCGGCAACCACACAACCGCAAAGGGCAGAGAGTTTGCCAAGCGTCTGTTTGATATAGATGGCAGTGAGGTGACTGAGAATGAGGGCACGCACAAGTTCCTCCTCGGTGTTCTCGTTCTCTGCGGCATACACAGCCACGGGATTTGTGGCACAGATGCCCTGATTGCCACTGCCGCTATTACTCATCACAGGCACCATGGCACCACCCATACGCGCATCGCATGCCGATGCTGTCTTGGCAATGATCTTCGAGAAGATGCTCCTACCAAAAATTCCCTGTGCCAGGGGGCGGTCGATGGTCTTACCGAGATTATGACCGTAGTTGCCGAGGATAGCCTCGTGGGCGGCATTCATGTTGTATTCCTTTGTCTGCTTGATAAACTCAATCTCAGACAGAGGAGCAGTCATGGCAAAATCGTAGACAAGGCGCATGTTAAGCTCTATATCCTTTTCTGAGCCATTATCTTTTTCACCCACTTCCGGGGTACGACGGTCGAAAACCACTTCCCCACCCTTTGCCTCATATACAAAGTTGGTATGCCCGCCGCTGATTATTGCCACGGCATCATCGCAATGCACCTCAACATACAGTTTCTCGGATATATCATCCTTGAGCTTTATGTTTATATGCTGTCCGGCTATGTAATCACGTCCCTGCTCAAGAGTTTCAGGAGTAAGATCCTTCAGCACTTCAAGCCCATATTCCGATTTGCCGATAAGCGCACCGAGCGCAATAGCTATCGGCAAGCCAATCATGCCTGTGCCGGGAATACCCACACCCATGGCATTCTTTATGATGTTGCCACTGAGGCAAGCCTCTATCTTCTCTGGAGTGTGACCGAGCAGCTCCGTGGCACGCGCAGTGCAGAGAGCCACCGCCATAGGTTCAGTACAGCCTATGGCAGGGACTACCTCCTTATTGATAAGTGTTATTATCTGATTTCTAACGTCTTGTTCCATTATTCATTGTAGTTAACTTCGTTGATTATAGGCTACACCACGGAAGAACTTAAGCAAGCTCAGTTCTTCTCTTGGTTTGCACTATAATTATCCAGTCCTCTCTGCAGGAATTTCAGATACTCTGGAATATCCTCGTTGTAAGAGCGTGTGGTGTTAAGCGGATGACCTGCGTTATCAAGCAGCACATAGCAGGGCTGGGTGTTCTCACCCACCTTGATGCGCTGCAGATAGCTCCAGCGGTCGCCCTTGGTGCGCAGAGTACGCTTCTGTCCGTTCTCCTCCACCTCAATTGGCTCCTTCAACGGTGTCTTATCATCAACATACAGCGAAATGAGAACATACTTGTCGTTGAGGATGTCTGCCACCTGAGCATCAGTCCAAACAGCAGCCTCCATCTTACGGCAGTTCACGCAGCCAAAGCCTGTAAAATCTACCATAACAGGCTTACCCATGCGGGCTGCGGCAGACATTCCCTCTTCATAGTCAGTATATTTTGCCTCAACGGCAGTGTGCTGCAAGTTGAAGTCCTGTGTGTTCATAGGCGGTGCAAAGGCACTGATAGCCTTCAGTGGAGCGCCCCACAATCCTGGAATCATATACACAGTGAACGCAAGCGAGAACATACCGATGAAGAACTGCGGCACGTTGGTACGGTGCTCGGGATCATCGTGCGGGAACTTCAGCCATCCCATGAGATAAATGCCAAGCAAACCGAAGATTACAATCCAGAGAGAGATGAACACCTCGCGGTCGAGTATATGCCATCCGTAAGCCAGATCGGCAACCGACAGGAACTTCAGCGCAAATGCAAGCTCAATAAATCCGAGTGTAACCTTTATCACATTCATCCATCCTCCCGACTTTGGAGCCGACTTGAGCAGCGATGGGAACATGGCAAACAGAGTGAAAGGTATGGCAAGCGCAATGGCAAAGCCAAGCATACCGATGGTAGGAGCAACGATGCTGCCCTGTGTGCTCACAGCCACAAGCAGGAACCCGATGATGGGACCTGTGCAGGAGAAACTTACAAGCGTGAGCGTGAAAGCCATAAGGAATATGCTGATGATTCCGCTTGTATTATCCGACTTGGCGTCAATCTTGTTGCTCCATGACGACGGCAGTGTGATTTCAAACGCACCGAAGAACGAGGCGGCAAACACAACGAGCAACAGGCAGAACAGAATATTAAACACCGCATTGGTGCTGAGGGCATTGAGCGCAGAGGCACCGAACAGCAATGTAACGATAAGACCTAACAGCACATAGATAACAACGATTGAGATACCATAGGTGGTAGCCTCACGGATGGCTTTCGAGCGGTCCTTGTTACGCTTCAGGAAGAAGCTCACCGTCATTGGGATAATAGGCCATACACATGGGGTGAGCAATGCGAGGAATCCTCCCACAAAACCTGCAAAAAATATGTATAGCAGCGAGTCGTTTCCCTTGGCGCTGTCGGTCTCAAGCATTTTAAGCTCATCGATAACAGGAGTCCAAAGGTCACCGCCGTCAATTGTTGCGGCAACAACAGCAGCTGTGTCAGTAGCCGCACTGTCAGCAACTGCAGTCTCAGCAGCCGCAAGCTGTTCAGACTCTTCAACCTTATTTTCATCGGCTTTCTTCTCATCGACCTTTGCCTCGTCTTTCTTATCACCCTCGAAAGCAGGAGCCTTGCCCGACTTCTTCAGTGCTATCTCCGACGGAGGCATACACGACTCATCGTTGCATGCACCATATTCCAGATAGCAGTCAATATTATAGTTTGCCTTGGTGAATTTCACTTTCTGCACAAATGTGGCAGAGCCTTCAAAAAACCGCAACACCATGCCAAACATGGCATCATACTGCTTTATTTCCTTACTACGTGGAGTAAGTTTGCCAACAGTCTGCACACCGTCCATCTTAACGGCATTAAACGTGGCACTGATAGGACCGCTGTCGCCCATGTCAGTACTGTAGACATGCCATCCGGCATCAATACTCATGGTAAACACAATCTCAGCCTCATTGCCTTTAAGCATCTTAAGCGAAGCTGAACCGTGCACCGGATTTGCCATCTGGGCACTGGCAGAAACAAACACTGCCAGCAGCGCAAAAATAATTGCATTAATTCGTTTCATATTGTCAGTTTTGTATTTAATTTGTCTGTTTTGATAAACCATGATGCCTTATCACTTACATAAATATATACGTAAAGACAACGCAAAGTGGTACTATTTCAAAAAACAAACAGGCTATTTTTTAGATTATTTATGAAAATCACTCCTATTCTATTACTATTTCCACAGGACAGTGGTCACTGCCCGTCACCTCAGAATAAATCTCGGTAGACACAATCTTCGGCTCCAACCTGCTGCTTGTGAGAAAATAATCGATGCGCCACCCCACATTCTTCTCGCGGGCATGAAAGCGGTAGCTCCACCACGAGTATTTCACCTCATCGGGATGCTGACGGCGCCATGAGTCGATGAATCCAGAGGAGAGCAGAGCCGAGAACTTATCGCGCTCCTCATCGGTGAATCCCGCGCTGCGGCGGTTGGTTTTAGGATTCTTCAGGTCTATCTCCTCATGCGCCACATTCATGTCACCACACACGATGACAGGCTTCACTTCATCAAGACGTTTGAGATAGGCGGCAAAGTCCGTCTCCCACTGCATACGGTAGTCAAGACGCTTCAGCCCGTCCTGCGAGTTTGGCGTATATACCGTCACAAGATAGAAGTCCTGCATCTCAAGTGTTATCACACGTCCCTCATGGTCATGCTCGTCAATGCCAATACCGTAGGTCACTGACAGCGGCTCATGCTTTGTAAACACAGCCGTGCCCGAATATCCTTTCTTCTCGGCATAATTCCAGTATGACTTGTATCCGGGGAACTCTATATCCAACTGTCCTTCCTGCATCTTTGTCTCCTGCAGGCAGAAAAAATCGGCGCCTGCTTGGGCAAAGTATTCTTTGAATCCTTTACCCACACAGGCGCGCAGTCCGTTTACGTTCCAAGAAATAAAACGCATTTGTTATGCTTGTATGAAATTGAATGTATCTTTTAAAATTTTGCCATCTTGATGGCATCTATGGCACACTCATCACCCTTATTGCCGAGTTTTCCGCCGCAACGGTCGAGAGCCTGCTGCAGGTTCTCACAAGTGAGCAGTCCGTAAATCACAGGAATGTTGCTTGTGAGGTTCAGCTGGGCTATGCCTTGTGTCACACCCTGACAGATATAGTCAAAATGTGGAGTGTCACCACGGATAACGCATCCCAAGACAATCACCGCATCATAAATGTCGTTGAGAGTCATCTGATGCGCACCATATATCAGCTCAAAGCTTCCCGGCACAGTCTTCACCCTTATGTTCTCGGGCAAAGCTCCGTGCTTTTCAAGAGTTGTAAGCGCACCGTTTAGCAGCGCGCCCGTAACTTCCTGATTCCACTCTGCCACAACTATGGCAAAATTCATATTGCTTGCGTCGGGTACTGACTTAAAGTCATAGTCCGACAGGTTGTGCATAGCAGTTGCCATTATTTTGTGACACGCTCTATATACTTGTCGATAGTCTGATAAGCCATTGAGTTGAAGTACTTGTCCTTCACCTCCTGATAGCACTTCAAAGCCTCGTCAGCCTTACCCTGGCTCTCAAGAATCTCACCAGCCTGAATGAGGAATGTCGGAGAGAGAGAGTTGTTGTCGGCTTTCTTCGCAGCACTCTTCAGACAGCTTACAGCCTTGTCCAACTGGTTCAGGTGAGCATAGACATTGCCAAGAGCAGCCTCTGCAGCAGGGCTGATCATCTGGTCGTCCTGTGCGCTGAATTTCTCGATGCAGTTGGCAGCCTCCTGCCACTTGCCTGTCTGTGCATAGCAAAGACCGGCATAGAGGTTTGCAAGATTGCCGGCATCTGTAGAGCTATACTCGCTTGCCACTGCCTCAAATCCGGGGAAGTCTTTCTTGTCACCCTTCAGAGCCTTCTCAAAGTCACCGTTGTTGAAGTAGTCCTGCCCCTTTGCGAGAATGGTGCTTGCCTTTGCCTCACGTGGAGCAGCGATATAGTTCTTGTAAACTATCGCACCTGCAATGATTACTACTACGGCTACAACGCCGCCGATAATTGCTTTTTTGTACTTCAGGAACAAAGATTCCTGCACGTTCAGAGTCTCCTCAACAGGAGCACTCTGGTTAATGTTTTCTTTTGCCATTATTATTTTTAATTTTTTCTTATTTCCCTGGTTTGTTTTTTACTGTGTGCATCAATATACGTTGGGCATTGTATTATGCCCACTATAAAATGCTGTGCAAAATTACAAAAAAAAATTCACACAATCAAAAAAAAGTGATGTTTTTTTGTTTTTTAGCTGTTTTTTTAAATGGAAATACCTATCTGGCATAATTTTCCTGCTCCTACTACCTAATTCTACTCTTCCTACCTCAATCCCCTAAATCCTACAAGCCTCCAAGTTCTCGCGCCCGTACCTTTATAATATATATACGCCTGATAGCTGTTCTCTGTCTGGTAATATGAGCCTTCAGTCTTTGCCGCCTGTCCGTTTTCAGCTGTAAACATATAATTATAGTATCCCAATTTCTGCATTATCCGCACCGAATAGGTCTGTGTGGCGCTGTCATACTCCATGGCATAACGGCTCTTGTCGGCATCGGTGGTCCACATGCCGTCAATACTCACCGGTCCAACATACGGACTATGCAGCTCATAGTTCACAAACACATACTCACAGGTATAGTCAATCTCGGTATTGTCGCTGTTGCGTATAAAGAATGCGCCGTTTGCATCCTCATCATACAGATAGTTGTCACTCTGCTGACAGGCAAACGGATAAACCTGATAGCTGCCGCCGTCCCAAAAGATTTTGTCAATGCCCATTGTGGGATGCGACACATCGAGAATCTCAAACTTATGATATTCATTGCCTCCGGGAAATATCAGGCTTTTATTGTGCTGCCACTCCAGTCCACGGTTGTTTCGGAAGTTGTAGCGCACTCCCCTGCGTGCAGTTTCATCACGGTTGTTCTGTGTCACCACAAGCATCAATTCCTCATCGGGATTGGTAATGTTCACACTGCCGTAGTCAAGCTTCACACTTATCTGCTGGTGGCTCTTGTTCACGCCTATGTCGGTGTTTGATGTCATTGTCATGCTCATTGCCATAAGCGGTTCAAGCACACGGAACCTCACCTCTGCCACCACCTCGCCGCCATTGTCCTCATCACAAATCTTCATACGGTAGTTGCCGCTCATCTTCACCGAGCAGCGGCTGTCGGGAAACTCCAGACTATAGTGAGTGTAAAGCACATTGGTGTTTATGGAATTCTGCATGTTGTCGATTGTCAAACCGTTGAAGCCGTCAAGCCAGTCGCTCTCAAAAATATCCTCAGAAGTGCTCCAGTCGTTCTCGCAATGCTCTATACGATAGACATAGCGGTGATAATCGTGCGACATTTCGTCAAATCCCACCCGCATCACGTCATTGGTGCCAAGCACGAGAAGCGGCTCCGACAGCCAGTCGTTGTTCACCACCGATGTGAGCGTCTTTATGTTGTCCGAATAAATTATATTCTTTGCCGCCACAGTCATGCCTGCGCACCAAAGCGCCACCACCAACAGCGGTAATGTCCATTTTGCCTTTATTGTCATTATATTCATATCGGTTTTGTTGGCGCAAAGTTAGAACTTTTTTGCCTATCTTACAAGTTTTACAAAACTTTTTTGTAATTTTGCACAAAATTTCTCTGTTACTCAATGGAAAAGATAACGAAAAAACAATATACCCGCTGGTTTTTCACCGTTGTTGCTGTACTTGCCGTAATCCGTGCAGCCATCATCGCACTTAGCAACTACAGCAATGCGGCAACGGCAGATGTCTCCCAAGACACTCTGACTGCGCCAGCCACCACCCAAGTCCCAGCCAGCACCAAAGCCGCCACAACAGCTGCGCCAGCCACCGCTTCTGTAGTTTCGCAACAGGTTCCTCCGTCCCCGATATTCACAGGCAAGAAGCATCCCATATACAGTGTGCCGACATTCAAGAACACTTTCCCCGACATGCAGGATGTTCAGATTGCGGCAGCGCTGAAGCACGGAGTGAAGTCGGTTGAAAACCGTGAGGATGCCGAGCACCGCAAGAAAGAACTTGTATATGTCGGCGCAAATCCATATTTCCACATCGACCGTCTCAACTGGAGCATTCCCTATCTTGTGCCACGTGCATCGGTACTGGTGCAGGACATCGGCAAGGCGTTCTTCGACAGCCTGTATGTGAAACATATTCCCATGCACAAGATTATCCTCACAAGTCTGCTGCGCACAAAAGATGACATACAGAAACTGCAGCAGCGCAATGTCAATGCCACCGACAACAGCTGCCACCTTTACGGCACCACAGTGGATATATGCTACAACCGTTACCTCACCGTCAGCGACCCTGACGGCAAACCGCGCCGCAAAGTGCAGAACGACACTCTGAAATGGGTGCTGAGCGAGGTGCTCAGGGATTTCCGCGAACAACAGCGCTGCTACGTGAAGTACGAGGTGAAGCAAGGCTGTTTCCACATTACGGTAAGGTAAGTGAAGAATGAAGAGTGAAAAATGAATTAAATAAAAAAGATGATAAATTTTCCGATAGCAAAAATCAACCTCGGGCTTAACGTAGTGTCAAAGCGCCCTGACGGTTACCACAATCTTGAAACTGTGTTTTATCCGGTAAGCATGGTGCGTGATGCTCTCGAAGTGACCGAGATGCATCCCGACTTCCCCTCTCCCACTCCATGCGACATAAAGATAAGCAACATAGCCATTGAGGGTGATGAACAGCGCAACCTTGTGGTGAGAGCATACAACGCTCTTGCCGCAAAATATCCGCTGCCACGCATACACGCACATTTATATAAGGGTATTCCCACTCAGGCAGGAATGGGCGGCGGTTCAAGCGACTGCGCCTACATGATAACCCTACTCAACAATATGTTCTCACTCAACATGACCACCCAGGAGATGATAGAAATAGCCGCCACTCTCGGCGCCGACTGCCCTTTCTTCATACTCTCACAGCCTGCTTACGCCGAGGGCATAGGCGAGCGTCTTGAGCCAATCAACCTCGACCTAAGCAATTACTTCATTGCCGTGGTCCGTCCCGACATTCCCGTAAGCACCAAGGAGGCTTTCTCGCTCATCACTCCAAAGCCCAGCGCCACCTGTTGCCGCGACATTGTAAAGCTGCCAGTAAAAGAATGGAAGGGGAAACTGGTAAACGACTTCGAGACAAGTGTATTCGCGCTGCATCCCGAAATCGCCGGCATCAAAGACCGTCTTTACTCTCTCGGTGCCCACTACGCCGCCATGTCGGGCAGCGGCAGCAGCGTGTTCGGACTGTTCACAGAACCTATTGAAGTGAACAGACATTTCCCGGGAATGTACACAGCCTGCGGAAAGCTATAATCAATCAGCCCTATCCCTTTTTCCGGCACGCCATTATTTTCTGCATTATCTGCCGTTTGGCTGAAGCCACTCCCGGCGACAGCGGTTCCTGCGCCAGCATGTCGAGAGTTGCCTTCAGTTCATCAAGCAGTTCGGGAAAAAATCTGCATTGCCCGTATGCCAGCTTCATACACAGCGCACGTATGGCGTAAGGCTGCGAGCATGCCGTGATATTCCCCAGACAAAAATCAAGGAAGTCTGCACGCAGACTGTCTTCATGGAAAGGCTGACGCACCAACAGGTTCAAAATCATCCTGCGCCTTGTCTCGCTTTGTTCCTCCATCACCCTGTCTATCAGTTCATCATGCCTGGGATATAGCCATTCATTATCAGCATCGCCGAAATGCTGAAACACCCACAATGCCTGCTGTGCCACGCGGCTGTTGCAGTCGAGTGTCAGCTGGTACAGCTCTTCCTTCATGCCGTCGTCACCCATTTGTTTCGCCAATCCCAAGACATCATTCTTCGACAAACGTCCGCTAAGTTTTTCTCTCAGATTCATGTTGTCTTCCACATATTCATTTCACCGAAACAATGTTCCTGTAGTCCACTTCAGTGAGAAGCTGCAATATGGTGGTCTGGTTGTGAGTGTGCATATACTCCTCCACTTTTTGCACATAGCTCATAGTCAACGCATCACGTTCCAAGACATGATTCACGACCCACATGATTTTGCTCATGTGTACATCATTGGCAACTTGACGATCCGGTGACTGAGGATTGGGCATAGGGTAAAGACTAAGAATATAGAACACGAGTACATCGGGAACAATCATACTGCGCGTCATCTGCTCACGCTGCGAAGGCTTGTAATATTTGGCGTACAGCGGATAGTCCTTTCCCATATATTTGTCAAGACAGATACCTATCATGTTGTTACCCACCACAATGCTCTGGTCGAGCGAGCCAACCTGAGTGTAGACCATTGGCGGATGAATTACAGAAATATACTGCTGAAGACGATGAAAAGCCGTACGGAACTCATCGTTCACATCATCCATCTGAGCATATTCACTCTGCACATCGCGCAGAAGCTGTATAAGTGTGGAGTCTTGAAAATAATGGCGAAACTTTCTGCTTATCTCTATGTCGTTCACCCTACCAATACCAAGAACATCCTCCATTAAAGTACGTGTCTGCTCTGGATAACGCGTGCTCATCTCCTGAAGCGCAGCAAAGTCGCCAGTGGAGATATAGCGTCCCTCAACACGGTCAAAGCGGTCAATTGTAAGCAATGAGTCGTTGTCATCAATGGCAAGCAAGAATCCGTTCCAGCTACGCTGACAACTGACGCATCCCAACAGGACAATGGATATTATGATGAAACTCTTGCGCACCTTAACTATTTTAATTCTATTTGTTTGTAATCAACACTCACAGCCGAGTGCATTATTAATTATACATAATATTATAAATGTGTATCCTTACGCTACATTCGTATGTTCACGACTGCAAAATTACACATTTTTATTTATAAATCCAAACTTTTAGGTAAAAAACATACATTTTATGCAAAATTTCGTAAAAAATCAACAAAAACTATTTATTAAAAGCACTACAAACTGTCTTTTCATAAGTTTTTTTATAACTTTGCACAGCTTTGCACTTGTTTGCAGAAACAAAATAAAAACAAACAGAAGAAACTAAAATATCAAAAACAAATATGAAACAAGCAATAACAGCACTGACTGTGCTCGCCATGACTGCAAGCACCGCCACGGCACAGAAGACTATTGAGGTGACAGTAGAGAACACGCTTAAAATGCCACGCCCGGCACAGCCTGTGGTGATAGACATGAAAAAGTATGGAATGAATGTCAAGACAGCAGTAGTGACAGACGGAAGACATGAGATTGCATCGCAGTTGGACGACATGGACGGCGACGGCGTATGCGACGAGCTGTGCTTCCTGACCAATATTGATGCAAAGGAAACCAAAACCTTCAAGATAACCATTGACGACAAGGGAATACAGCGCCAATACAAGCCACAGGTATACGCCGAAATGATGATGGTAAACCGAAAGATAAAAGCCTCAAACAAGCAGGACATCTACATAAGCAGCCTTACAGTGGACAAGGGCGTAAACCCATACTGGTCGCTCCATCACCACGGAGCGGCGTTTGAAAACGAAATGGTGGCATACAGAATATATTTCGATCACCGCCAGACAGTAGACATCTATGGCAAGAACCACATGGGACTGGAACTGAAAGATACACAATTCTACCCAGACAAGGAGCAGAAAGCCAACGGATATGGTGACGATGTCCTGTGGGTAGGACAAACATTCGGAGTAGGCGCGCTCAGAGGATGGGACGGCAATGAGCCGCAGATGCTCAGCGATGTGGAGCACCGCACCCAGAAAATTGTGGCACGTGGACCGCTACGCACAATAGTGCATGTGGTTGACGAGGGCTGGAACACAATGAACGCCGGCAAGCGGCCCATCAACATGACAACACGCTACACACTGTATGCCGGCCGCCGCGACTGCATGGTTGATATAACCTTTGCCCCATCGGCAAAAGGCTACAAATTTGCAACAGGCATAATAAATGTGAAGAACAGCCGCGAATATAACGACGGCAAAGGGCTGCGAGGATGCTGGGGCACCGACTGGCCAGTGTCGGAGAAAGACTCTGTAGGACACAAGCGCGAAACTGTGGGATTAGGCATCTGCATTCCTCATCACAATGTGGTAAAGGTACTTGATAAGAACAGCGATAACTATCCATTTGTAGTGGGAAACGCCACAGACAAACTGTCATACGGCATATCTTTCTGCTCTGCCAACGAGGATTTTGGCTTTGACACTCCCAAAGAATGGTTTGAATATCTGAAAGACTGGAAAAAAGACCTTTCAACACCTGTGAAAATCACGGTAAAGGAGTATTGAACATTGGCATTCACATTCAACTAAGAGGATGTGTCAAAATGAAAACAAGTAACCATAATGACATAAATTAGGCACGGATTTCACAGATTTTTTCACTTATCTGTGTAATCCGTGCCTAAAAGGTTCTATAAATTCACACCTTAAATTTCCCCACAAATCATTTTCCGTTAAGGAAACGCTCCGCCTCCATGGCAGCCTTACAGCCGCTGGCGGCAGCCACAATCGCCTGACGGTAATGCGGGTCGGCGCAGTCGCCTGCGGCAAACACACCCGGCACATTGGTGCATGGAGTGTCGCCCTTCACCTTGATATATCCCTCGGCATCGCGCTCCAGATAGTCGGCAAACACCTCGGTATTGGGATGATGACCTATGGCGAGGAAGAAACCGTCGATGGCAATGTCCACAAGCTCCTCATCAGGCTCACCCTTGCGCCTGACAAGATGCGCGCCCTCTACGCCGTCCTCACCGAAGAGTCCGAGGGTGTTGTGCTCAAAGAGCACTTCGATATTCTCTGTGCCAAACACACGCTTCTGCATCACATCAGATGCCCTGAGGAACGGTTTGCGCACAATCATATATACCTTCTTGGCGAGTCCCGACAGATAGACTGCCTCCTCGCAGGCGGTATCGCCGCCGCCAACCACTGCCACGACCTTCTTACGATAGAAGAAACCGTCGCAGGTGGCACATGCCGACACCCCCATGCCCTTATACTTCTCCTCATCACTGATGCCGAGATACTTTGCCGATGCTCCCGTAGCTATTATCACCGTGTCGGCAGCAATCTCGGTAGTGTCGTCAACGGTCACCTTGTACGGCTGCTCCGTGAAATCCACCTTTGTGACAATGCCGTCACGGATGTCGGCACCAAAACGCTCTGCCTGCTGGCGCAGGTCGACCATCATCTGATTACCGTCCACACCCTCGGGATAACCTGGGAAGTTCTCCACCTCAGTGGTCTGTGTGAGCTGACCTCCTGTCTGCAGTCCGCAGTATTGCACCGGCGCGAGATTGGCTCTCGACGCATATATCGCAGCTGTATATCCCGCAGGACCGCTGCCAATGATCAAACATTTTACGTGTTCCATATTCTTTTATATTTTTGAATTACGAATTGTTCTCGCTTCGCTGCGATTACGATTTTTTTAATTTTGAATTATTCTGCACTCCAATTCGTAACTCAATAATTCTTCATCGGCTTTAGCCGACAAATCGTAATTCAAAATTCGTAATTTACTTCAGCAGCTCCTCTATCTGCTTCTCTATATTCTCCAGACTCTCGGTAGGCTCAAAGCGCGCCACCACAAGTCCCATCTTGTTTACAAGAAACTTGGTGAAGTTCCACTTTATGTCTGGCTTAGCGGCATAGTCGGCATCCTCCTTCGAGAGAATGTCAACAAGCGCCGGAGCTATGGGATGCTCCATCTGGAATCCCCCGAAACCGCGCTGCTCCTGAAGATATTTAAAAAGCGGCTCAGCATCTGGACCGTTGACCTTCACCTTCTTGAAGCGCGGAAATTCTGTGCCGTAGTTCAGCTTACAGAACTGATGTACAGCCTCATCGGTGCCGGGAGCCTGCTGTCCGAACTGGTTGCACGGAAAATCGAGCACCTCAAATCCCTGAGAATGATACTTCTCATAAATTTTCTCCAACTCCTCATACTGTGGTGTAAAGCCACACTGGGTGGCAGTGTTGACAATCAACAAAACTTCGCCAGCGTATGCACGCAGCGCTACATCTTTACCTTTACGGTCTTTCACTGTGAAGTCAAAAACTGTTTTCATTGTGTTTTGTATAGTTTAATTATATGTATAAATTTGTCTGTATTTTATTTCAGCCGCAAAAATACTCATTTTTTCCTGCCCCGACAAATGTTTTAAACTTTTTTTGTTTTCTTCCAGCATTTTTGTAACTACTCTTAGGCACGGATTACACTAATATTATTACTTATTTATTCCTGCCGGACCTTACACTATTTACGCACATCCTAAGCAGCTTATTCACAGACTTTCCTACTGCAAATGATGCAGGTTAGGGTAAAAACATGTCATAATGAAACAAAAACGCTAAAAAATTAGGTTTTTATCTAAATAATTCATACCTTTGCAGACAGAAATACATAAATACATATTATATAATGAAACACTTTTACAGTATTATCGTCCTCGCAGGCACGGTCATAACTTTTGCCGCCTGCTCATCCCCACAGGAAGACGGGGGGGGAGAAAGGTCATCTGCCCAAACGCCGTCTTATCACAAACAGGCAGAAATCGTAAAGGTCGAAGGCGGGGCACCTGAAAAATACATTGCACTGCAGAAAAAGGCTGTGGAAGAGATGCGGCAAGGAAAGGCAAGGGAGTCATCGTCAAAAATCCTCGCACAGATGGGATATTTCTATTTTCGCAGCGGTGATTATCTGCAGGCATTGACCTATCTGCAGGAAGCCGCTGACTCAATGCGCAACATGCCACTAAACAAGATTGACATAGAGGCAGGTACAAAACTGCTCGGCAACACAGCCAATCTTTACACAGAGATGAGCATGTACAACGAGGCAATGTCACTTAACACCCAAGCCCTTGAGCTGTGTGAACGAGGTGACAGTACCCGCCTACCGGACCTATTAAGAATGAGGGCGGTGATATTTGAAAAAAACAACAGGCTTGACTCAGTCGCACTCTGTCTGCAAAAAGCCATCAAGGCGTCAGAATATGTGAAAGACAAGGAACTTGCAAAAATAGGCAGGCTGATGAATGAAAGGACTTACGCCGCACTGTTCATAGAGCATCCTGAATACAAGCCTGACTCCATCGCCATGGCTGTAAACATTATTGAGCGCAATATTAACTTGATGCAAAAGGGTTCCCGACCTACCTCAGAGATGCTTTTAGGCCGTGGTTACGTGCTGATGGGAAATGCCACAAAAGGCCTCAAGATGATGGAAGACGCACTAAAGACATTCCGCCAGAATTATGGAACGGATGACATAGAATGGGCATTAAGGACATACACCCAAAGCCTGCTGGAGACAGAGCTGTCGCCAAAAAGCCTCGCCATACACAAAGAGTCAAAGCGGATGAGTGACACTCTCACAGAACACAGCAAGGCAAATGCACTGCTCGGTGCCGACTTCAAATATCGCACCTCACAGATAAAAAATGAGAAGCTCCTGCTGGAAAGCCGCCTTGAGATGGCACATGAGCGCACCATCTGGTGGACGGTTATGACACTGATAACAATAAGCCTGATTATAGCATTTGCCCTGTCAAGAGTACATAAAAAAAACAGAATTATAGAAAATAACAAAAAGGCTATAGACAGTCTGATAAAGGAAAGAATAAAGCTGAACTCAGAGATTGAGACCCTAAACGAGCGAGTGAATGAGCAAATGTGCCAGGACGGCATGCAGAATACTGAAAACGCCGCGGCATATTCCGAGATACTGACGATGACACTGCTTACAAAGGAAGACGAAAGCCAGTTCAGACAGCTTTTCGACTCCGTTCACCCAGGCTATCTACAAAGACTGCGCCGTAACTACGAAGAAATAACACGCACGGCAGAACTGATATGTATGCTCATAAAACTTAACAAGTCGAACGAGGAAATCTCGCTAACTCTCGGTATCAAGCGCGAAAGCGTGGCAAAAAGCCGCTACCGCCTGCGCTCACTCTTCAAACTCGACAAGGATACCGACCTCAACAATTTCATAGCCACAATTTAAAACAAAGACAAAAAGAGCGCACCTCAAAGTATATGCAACTACTTAGCGTGCGCTCTTTTCCGTTTTTGCAAGAAGCAAAAAAACTGCGGAATAAATATCTTTCGAGATTTTCCCTTATTTCTTTGCTGCCTTACCGTAGCGGCTCATGAACTTGTCAACACGACCGGCAGTGTCAACCAGCTTGCTCTTACCTGTGTAGAACGGGTGAGAGGTGTTAGAGATTTCAATCTTTACCACTGGGTAAGTTTCGCCTTCAAATTCTACTGTGTCGTTTGTCTTTGCTGTAGAACGTGAGAGGAACATATCGCCGTTGGACATATCCTTGAATACGACGGGGCGATAGTTTTCGGGATGAATACCTTGTTTCATTTTACTAAAAATACTTTGTTTAATTATTAATAATTATTCTTTGAGAGTGCATACGCACCCATTTCAGTCTGCAAAGGTAGTGATTTTATTTCAAATAATTACATATTTCGAGAGTTTTCACGCTCTATTTAACATTTTTTACTTACATTTCTATAATACATTATTAATGTGTATACATTCTTTTGCAAAAAAAAGTGAATAAGTCGCATTATTTAAATTTTTATTTGTAATTTTGCGGCGATAAAACATTATTCACAAAATAACAGGAAAGAAAATGAAAAAGATTATTGTTTCAATGCTTGCAATATTGCTGCTTCAGGCAATGCCGTCGCAGGCACAGTTGAAATTCGGTCTCAAAGGCGGTATCAACGTTACAAACATGAAGTTCAGCAAGGATGTTATTGATGCAAAGAACCAAAGCGGTTTCTTCATCGGTCCCACAGTGAAGTTCAAGCTGCCACTTGTTGGTTTGGGATTCGACATTGCCGCACTCTACGACCAGCGCGAGGCAGACACGAACTTATTTGTTGAGGAAGGCGAATTCACCAAAGGTAAGATAAAACAGAAGTCTATCAACGTGCCCATCAACCTGCGCTACACCATCGGGCTGGGAGACCTTGCGGGAATCTACCTTGCTGCCGGTCCACAGTTCGGATTCAACGTGGGTGACAAGCACCTGTTCAGCAATAGCTTCAAGATGAAGAACTCCAACCTCAGCGTGAACGTCGGTGCCGGTGTACGCCTGCTCAACCATCTGGAGATTGGTGCCACATACAACATCGCGTGCGGAAAGACCGGAGAGTTTGACGGTATTGAAGACATCAGTAAGCTCAACATGAAGAGCAACGCCTGGCAGATTTCGGCAGCATACTATTTCTAAACATGGAGCATTTAATAGAATTATACAAGAACATTTACAACTGCCAGCCCGTAATCGAGAGTATCGAAGGGGCTGGCAGTAACCGTCAATATTACCGCTTGAAGAATGAGAAGAGCGGAGAGACTGTGATTGGCGTGGTGGGCACAAGCCGCGATGAGAACGAGGCGTTCATTCACCTCACCCGGCACTTCACCATGCGCAAGCTGCCCGTGCCGAAGATTATCGCCGTGAGTGACGACCGTATGCGATACCTGCAGACCGACCTGGGGCACACGTCGCTCTACGAGGCAATAGCGGGAGGACGCAACGCCGGAGGACGATACACGCTGAAGGAGCGCAAGCTGCTGGCGGACACCATCCGCGAGCTGCCCAACATCCAGATAAGGGGGGCGCGGGAGCTGGACTTCTCCCACTGCTATCCGCAGCCGGCGTTCGACACCGAGAGCGTGCTGTTCGACCTAAATTATTTCAAGTATTGTTTTCTGAAGGCAACCAATCTGGACTTCAACGAGCTGAAACTGGAGGCTGACTTCCGCCTGCTGGCAAAGGACCTGACGGCAGAGGAATGCCACTCGTTTATGTACCGCGACTTTCAGGCGCGCAACGTGATGCTCTCTGCCGACGGCAAACCCTGCTTCATCGACTATCAGGGCGGGCGGCGCGGCCCTTACTACTACGACCTGGCGTCGTTTCTCTGGCAGGCATCGGCGAAATATCCGCACAAGCTGCGCCGCGAGCTGGTGAGGGAATACTACAACGCGCTGAGCAAATACACGGAAGTGCCGTCGAAGCATCACTTCGTAGACCGCCTCAGCCTGTTTGTGCTCTTCCGCACGCTGCAGGTGCTCGGCGCCTACGGCTTCCGCGGATATTTCGAGAAAAAGAAGTATTTCATCGACAGCATACCGCCGGCAATACAGAACCTGCGCGAGCTGCTGCCGCTGAAGTGCTTCCACTATCCATACTTGATGGACATTCTGCGCCAGCTCACCGAACTGCCGCAGTTCATGCAGATAGAGCAGACGGCGGTGAGCCGCTCCGACGGCTACAGGACGGCTCCGTCGAGCGTGTACAAGGCTCATCCGCAGGACGGACCCGCCACGTTCTCTAAATACGACGGCAAGGGCCCGCTGGTGGTGAAGGTGTTCAGCTTCTCGTTCCACAAGGGCATTCCCGAGGACGAGTCGGGCAACGGCGGAGGCTACGTGTTCGACTGCCGCTCCACCCACAACCCCGGGCGATACGAGCCTTACAAAAAACTCACGGGACTGGACGAGCCCGTAATACGATTTCTTGAGGACGACGGCGAGATTCTCACCTTCCTCGACAGCGTCTACAAGCTCGCCGACGCCCATGTGGCGCGCTATATCCAGCGCGGATTCACATCGCTCATGTTCTCGTTCGGCTGCACGGGCGGCCAGCACCGCAGCGTCTACAGCGCGCAGCATCTTGCGGAGCATCTGCACGAGAAGTTCGGCGTGGAGGTGAGGATTTGCCACAGGGAACAGGGAATAGAAAGCATATTAAAGGCGGAGTGATTGACACTCCGCCTTTTTGGTGGCTGTAAGAAGTAGGACTGGTAGGATTAGTAGGACTGGTAGGACGGGGGCAGACAAAATCCTCAGTCAAAATCATTCCGGTACAAATACATGGTGTCGCGCAGCAAGTCGAGGAATTTTTTTGCCGCCACCTTCTGATAGGTGCCCTTGAGCGTGTGCACCGAGCCCTGCATCATGTTATCGGCATCGTCGATGGGCACGGCGCAGAGGTCGGGATGGGTCTGCACGGCAGAGCACGAAAGGATGGTGAGGAGCCTGCCCTTGCGCACAAGCCTGAGCAGCGGAGTGACGAGGTTGGTCTCTATGCGGGTGTTGAGAGTCATGCCGCTGCCTGCAAGAAGCTGGTCGAGCACCATCCTTGCCTGAAGTCCGCGGGAAGGCAGCGCCATGGGATACTTCTCAACGTCGGCAAGCGTCACCGACTTGCGCGCGGCAAGCGAATGCTCCTTGCGCACAATCACAGCCAGCTTGTCGACAAACAGCGGCGTGCTCTCTATCTGCGGCGGGGTGTTCATCGGCTTATACGACAGCACAAAGTCCACCTTGTGGTGAAGCAGCAGGTCCATGAGCTCGTTCATCGTGCGGTAGTGGATGTTGAGCTTTATGTTGGGATAGAGTCTCACAAACTCGGTGACGATGTCGGCAGTCACTCTGGAGAAAGAATGGGTGACACCGATGTTGAGCACTCCGCACCTCATGTTGCCGAGGTCGTCCATGCGCGCCTTGCAGCTGTCGGCGTGATAAATTGTATTTCTTGCAAAGGGCAGCAGCTCCCTGCCCGCCTCGGTGATGGTCACCTCGTGGCTGTTGCGGTCGAACAGCGTCACGCCAAGCTCATACTCCAACTGCCGTATGGTTTGCGACAGGGTGCTCTGGGTGATAAACAGTTGTTTGGCGGCTTCGGAGAAGTTGAGCGTCTCGGCCACGGTCACGAATATACGCAGTTGTCTTAGTTCCATTTTCTATTGCTTTTCTTTTTTACCGGCTCTTGCCATATATCTATGCTGAGCCATGACGGGTATTGTAATGCCTATTACCATTGCCATGATGATGATGGTGCACATCATGCCGTTGTAGGCAAAAAGGTAGAAGGCGTGATGAAATCCGGGCTCGCCGCTGCCGGCAATGCACTGCAGGATGCCCTCCACGCAGCGGTAGGCGTACATTCCGGGAATCATGGGCAGCAGAGCGGGAAACGCCAGCGACTCGGCAGGACTGCTGTGATAGCGCCCTGCGGGCACGGCAAAAAGCCCTGTCACCACCGCCCCCACGAAGGTGGCGGCAATGATGTTGCATCCGGCGGCGGTCATGAGCAGAAAGCGCGTGGAGTGGCCGAGGGCGGCAAGCCATGCGCAGCCGTAGAATGCCTTCACGGGGATGTTGCTGATGCAGCCAAAGCCGATGGCGGCTATCGCCGCAAAAAATCCGTCTGATATCAAGTCTGTAAACATAATGCCTTGTGTTTTGATGATGCCTGGGGGTTAGAAAAAGTGAATGTTCATGAGAAGTATTCCCGATGACAGTCCGATGCCGATGCACAGCGTGATGAGAGCGGCGTTCATGAAACGGCTGAAGCCGCAGAGCAGATGGCAGTGGATGAGATCGCTCACCGAATTGATGTAGACCACGCCGGGAATGAGGTAGAGCACGCTCGTGGCAAGAGCCACGTCGGGAGTGGAACCCAAGTGGAACACATAGCCCGAGCTGGCAATGACTGCCGACAAGCAGGCGGCGGTGAGGATGGCTATCCTCAGGTCCCACTTCCAGTCTTTGTGCAGCTTGTTCTTCACCAGCAGCCCCTCGACCGTGGCGACGAAAACTATCAGCATCGAGACGGCATCGCCGGAAAACAGCCTGCAAAACGAGGCGTTGGCAAGTCCCACGAGCAGGGTGACAAGCCACGGCGACAGGCGCTCACCCACCCTCAATTCTCCAAACCGGCTCACGGCATCGGCAAAGGTTACGTTGCCGTCGCGCACATCCCACGACAGGCGGCTGAGCAGGGTGATTAGCCTGAAGTCTATGCCGTCGCCGCTCTGCCGGGCGCTCGTGGTGTAAGAATGGTTGCGGTCCTTGTCCCACACCGTGAGCATCACCGTGCGCGGCAGTATTATCATCTCGGCAAGCACTCCGCAGCCTGCGGCAATGCGCGCCACATTCTTCTCAATCCGCGACGAGGTGCAGCCCGAGCCAAGCAGCGAGGCGGCATACTGCGCAAGAAACAGGCAGGTCTCCTTCAGCTGCCCGTGGATGCTGTCAGCCTGTATGCCGGCTGTTGTCATCGTGGAGTCAGTCTTCATCGTCATCGTTGACATAGATGCAGTCACGCTGCCATGATATTACATTATACTTATTCTCAATGTCGCGCAATTTGCGGCATATCGTCTGTCCATACACCAAAACGAAAGGCAAAACCAGACAGAACAAAATCATTAGCGGTTGAAAATTTGTCATCTCTCTATATCTTTTTAAAATTGTTTTTATTTCGAGTGCAAAAGTACAACCTTTTTGTTCTGTAATCGCGGTTTTGCCTTGGGATTTTCCGATTGTGGCATACGGCATTTCCGATAGCCGTCAATAAGAATCAGTGTGTCAGAGATTTATCCTGACATCGACACCGAACATTCTCGGCGCGCCAATCTGCGCAAAGCTCAGCGGCTGGCGCGTGGCGCTGCTCTGCACCATGAAGGTGTTGTAGCGGGTGGCGGTGAGGTTCTTGCCCCAAACACTCACGGTTAGCGGACGGAAACAAAAGTCAACATGCGCCCCGAGGACGGCATATATATCCTGGCTCACGGTGTTTGCCTCGTCCCAGTAGGTCTTGCCCTGTCCCGAAACGTTCATGCCGAACACCATCGACGGCATCAGGCGCGACTTGGTGTTTACCGTGTAATCGGCGGCGGCGCTGAAGGTATTGCGCGGCACGTATGGCACATATTTGCCGTTGTATTCATCATATTCCTTAAACTTTGCCATTGTGTAGCCGTAGGTGGCACTCCAGTCGAGCCGGTCGGCAAAAGCCTTGCCGCGCAGGGCAACCTCAACGCCCTTGCTCTCCGACTTTCCTGCATTCACCATCATGCGGCCGTAGCCGTAGTCGCCAGCCATGACGCTTAGCTGCTGGTTGGTGATGCGTGTGTAGTAGGCGGCAAAGTCGAGCATCAGACGGCGGTCGAACATATTGACATGCGCGCCAATCTCGTAGTTCCACGTCTCCTCAGGCTTATAGCTTATGGTGTTGTTCACGTTGGAATAGTCCTCTTCGGTGTGCTTAATCTCGTAGTCGCCTTTCTGCACCTCACGGTAGTTGTCCATAATCTCCTTTTGCAGGATGTCGCTGAACATCTGAATGTTGTAGCCTCCGGCACGGAATCCCTTGCTCACCGACGCATAGATGTTGCTGCCGCTGTTGTCGAAAATATAGTTGAGCGACACCTTCGGAAGGAGCTGCAGATAGTCTGTGGCATCGTCGGAGAGCAGGCGCGATGTGAGCGTGTTGGTCATCTCACGTCCCATCATCGCCACGGTCATAGCCATTTCTGACTGCGCATCGTACTCCACCTTCTGGCGGCTGTAGTCAAGGCGCAGACCTACGGCTGCACGCAGGCGGTCGGTGAGGTGATAGGACGACTCGTGGAACACGCCGAGATTGAGCAGCGGAGTGTGGAACATCTCTCCCACTCCCAACTCCACATTCACCTTTGCTCCGAATGCGGGCGGCATTGCCGACTCCACCATTTGGGCAATTCCTCCCGTCATGGCTGGTCCGAAGCCAACAGGTGCCGCCGTGCGCAGCCATTGGCAGTTCATCATCACGCCGTTAATCCACTGCCAACGGCTTGCTCCGTTGCTGCGGAGCACAAGTTCCTCAGTTATGGAGTTCTGCACCTGACGCTGGTTGAGCGACATGTAGTCCTCTGGCAAATAGTCCTGATCCATGTTCATGTCGTCGTTGAGCCACTGCCAGCTGGTCATTGATGTGAACAGCACATCGTTGAACACTCCGCGGACATTGAGTCCCGTGGTGAGCATATCGCGGCGGTAACCGCTCATAAAGGTGGTTGAGGGATTGGCAACGCTGCCTGTGGCGGCGTCGTACTGTCCGTAGGAAAATCCGTCCTGCTTAGTGTGCTGGAAATCGGCGGTAAGGTCGAGTGTCCAGTTGGCAACGGGAGCGAAAATCGCCCTCATTCGTCCGCCGTACTCGTTCATGCCGTCAGCCTTCTTGCCGAGATTGTCGTTGTACAGGTAACCGTCGGTGCCATTATAGAACAATGCGGTGGAGAAGGCGAAGTTATCGGCAGGTTTGTGATAGTGGGTAAGCTCAGCACGGCGATAACCGTAGCTGCCGCCGCCCAGACGTATGTCGGTACCCTGATAGTTCATCGGGTTCTTGGTGAACATACGGATAAGTCCGCCCTCGGTATTGATGCCGTAAAGCGTGCCTTGTGGTCCGCGCAGCACGTCAACACGGTCAACGTCGTAGACGTGCTGGTTGAATGCGCTCTTTGCCATAAGCGGCACATTGTCCACGTACATTCCCACGGCGGGATTGTTTATACGGGAGCCGATGCCGCGGATATACATCGATGAAGTGTAGCGGCTGCCATACGACGGCATGGCAAACGACGGCACGTAGAGCGACATATCACGCACATCGCGCATCTGCAGCTTTTGCATCTGCTCTGTGGTAAACACACTGCTGCTCATGGGCTGCTGACGCAGGCGGTAAACTTCCTTTGGTTGCGACACCACAATCACTTCGTCGAGGTCGATGGCACGGCGCACCGAGTCACCAGGCTCAGCAGCCAAAGCAGCGAATGCCGGCATAACGGAAAGGGGCAGTAAAAAAAGTCTGTTCATTATCTCATTATTCTTAAAGTAAACTGTTATCCTATTAAAAATAATTGCAATCCTATTAAATAAAACTGTTATCCTAAAATAAAAAATGAAAGGCGATAGCATTTCATTGTAAAATGTTCCCGCCCTTCGTATTATTCTATGAAATATGTTTTTGAGTTTGCTTTATACCTTATTATATATATTAGAAGAACAAATAACGGTTGTCAACCACGTTAGCCTTGAGGTAAAGTTCCTGCATATACTGGCTTGCAGCCTGCAGAGCCTGCTGCTGGAGCTGAGCCTCAACCTGCTTGCTGTCGAACTTCACGCCTGCACGGTTTGACTTCTTGATAACCTTAACCATATATGCACCGCCATTACCCTTGATGACACGCTTGCAGAACTCACCCTGCTTCAGAGCAGCGGCAACACCGCTGATAGCAGGCTCGCTGGCACCTGTTGCCTGAATGAAGGCAGGAGCAGAGAATGTAACCTGGTCGACTGTAGACAGAGCTGCGCCCTTAGCCTTTGCTGCCTCTATGCTTGCAGCACCGTTGAGTTTCTTTGAGAGCTCATCGAACTTCTTGTCGCGGATAACCTCGGCACGGAGCATTTCCTTAACACCGTTGATGTCGCGGTAGCCTACAGGGTGAATCTTTGTAAGGGCAATCACAAGCATGTGGTCGTTGGTACCACACTCATACAAAGGTGATACCTCGCCCTCTTTAGCCTCGAACACCCACTTCATTGCCTCACGTGTAGAACGGATGCCAACAACGTTGTGCTCAGAGTTCATCATGTCCTGACGCTCCTTAACAGCAAAGCCGTATTTGCCGCAGTTCTTCTCCATCTGCTCCAGAGTCTGGTTCTCGCTCACAAACTGGCTGAACTTGTTGTATGCTGCGCTGTAAGTATTCTTAGAGAAGTCGATGGTGTGCTTCACGATGGCAGCCACGTACTTGTCGGTCATAGCCTTGCGGGCAGTAACCTGAAGAATCATGTTGCCTGAAGTGAACTGGAGGTTCTTGGTTTCACCAGCACCGACAGTGCTGAGAGCTTCGATGTATGACTTTGTGTCGGCATCAAGGCTTGGAGCATTCTCATACATTGAAGAAGTCATCCACTGCTTGGTGCCTGTCTGACCATATTTCTTTGCAATAGCCTCAAAGTCGCCGCCGTTGTTGAGGGCTGTATAGATGCTGTCGGCAGTCTTGCGTGCAGCCTCAACGGTAGCACCGCCAACCTGAATCATACGATACTCTACTGAGTCAGGCATTGACACCTTGCTGATGAGCTTCACCACGTTGAGGGTGTTGTCGCCCTTGGTCTCAAACGGAGCCGAGGTCTGTCCCACAGCCATTGAGTCAATCTTTGCTGCAATGTCGAAAGGCAGTGCACGGCGTGTAACAGGAATACCCACATATGCCACTGAGCTCTGAGCCTTGCGGGTAACAAGAGCTGGGTCAGCACCTTCAGCCAACTGCTTCTGAGCATCCTGCATGGTCTTCATGAGAGCCTGACGGTCAGCAGCGCTTGGAAGCACCTGGAAATCAACATACTTGATGTCGCGAGTCTCGAAGTACTGCTTGAACATTTCCTTCTTCTCGTTGTACTTTGCCTTAAGGTCGGCATCGGTCACTTCCACCTTGTTGTCGTTTATAGAGCTATAGGCAAGAGTGGCGAGCTGAATGCTGTTCTCTGTGTTCTGGTCGTTGAAAGCCATCTTGGCTGACACAGGATTGGAGATGAGCGAAGCACGCAGAAGCGACTGATACTTCATGTTGAGAAGCTGCTGGCGCAGATTCTTCTCCACAAACCTCCAATAGTTGTAGATAGCCTTGTACTGCTCAACAAGCGCAGCTGCCTGCGGATTGCCCTGAGCTGACTTGTACTCTGCCAAGAACTTTGTGAGAGCGGTAACGTCGAAACGACCGGTCTGCTGGTTTACGAAAGGAGTCTGTGCGAGCATAGGGTTAGTACCTTCCTTCAGCACATTCTGAAGTTCCTCGTCGGTAACCGTGAGCCCCAGTTTCTCACACTCTGTTTCCAAAATTGTGTTGTCCACGTAGGTACGCCAAACCTGATCCTTAATCTGGTTGAGCTGGTCATCGTTCAGATTATCCATGCCCTGCATCTTGTAGACTTCCTGAATCTCGTCTACCAGTGCCTGGAATTCCTGAACATTGATTTTCTTACCTAACACCTCACCTACTTGCTGACGCTGTTCGTTGCTTGTTGCTTCACAAGAACGCACCATTTCCTCAGCAATAAACGCGAAAAGGCCCAAACCGATGATTATAATCAGTGTAACGCCTCTTTTTCTAATTGTTCCTAATGCTGCCATTACTTTATTTAGTTTTATTTATTCTTATTCTTGTTATTTTACACATTTGGGGTACAAAGGTACAAAATTTATTTGTATTCAGCGAAAGATTTCGCAAAAAAATGCGTTATCCTGCCACTTTTAGCCTCACAAGTTCTATTTTTGTCATTGAAAGCTTTAGTATTTTGAACTCAAACTCCCCAATTTTTATTGTCTCGTTAACTTTTGGAAATGATTTGTAATTATACAAAATCAAGCCGCCCACAGTCATATAGTCGTCGCTTGTGGGCAATTCAAGGTCGAACAGTTCGTTCACCTTATCTATCTCCAGTCGGGCGGAAAGGATGTAATCGCCATCTGAAGTTTTCTGAGCCACATATTTGTTGTTGTCGTGTTCATCCTCAATATCTCCGAAAATATCCTCTACGATATCCTCAAGACTCACGATACCGCTGGTACCTCCAAACTCGTCGACCACCACTCCGAGCGATTTTTTCTGTGCCAGCAGTGTCTGCATGAGTTTTCGAGCAGCCATGGTCTCCGGCACAAACGGCATGGTGCGCACACACTGTTTCCAGTCTTCAGGATTGCGGAACATTTCGCTGCTGTGAACATAACCGACAATATGATCGATGTCATCCTTATATACTATTATCTTCGAGTGCCCGCTTTCAATGAACATATTGCGAAGGTCGTCGACTGTGGCTTTCTCAATATCCACCGCCTCTATCTCGGTACGCGGCACCATACAGTCGCGCACCTTTGTATCGCTGAAGTCAAGGGCATTCTGAAATATCTTCACCTCGTCTTCAATATCCTCATCGCTCTTGGCATTGTCTATACTCGACTGCACAAGATGGTCGAGGTCGACCTTCAGAAACTCCTTCTCATCCTCAGTCTTTGGCATCTTCACTCCAAGCACAAACAACACAAGTTTCGACAACATTGTGGAGAAACGGCTGACAGGATAGAGCACAATATAGCACAACATTGCAAACGGGGCAAAAATCGTAAGCATGGTGTTGGGCATACTTTTGAATATTGTCTTTGGCAGGAACTCACCCGTAAACAACACAACTACCGTACTCAGCAATGTGTCGGCGGTGACACGCAGCCCCTCGTCGAGCGGAGCAAATAGCGTGGCATCGAAAATGGCAGCGAAAAGAATACCATAGATTACCAGTGCTATATTATTGCCCACAAGCATGGTGCTGACAAAATTGCTGGGGTGGCGATAGAAAAATTGTATGCAGCGCTGCGACGGTCCGCCTTTCTCACGTTCCATCTCGGCAAGCAGGCGGTTGCTCGAAACAAAAGCAATCTCCATGCCCGAGAAGAACGCGGAGAACACCATTGTTATGATTAAATAGATTATCTGTTCTGTCATCTTTGCATCTGATGGGTTACTGACGTGTTCTTTGTGGCGGCATGTTTGGTTGCGGCAGGACGCAGAGGCTCCACAGCAACAGAATCGGGAGTGGCGGCATTTGCCGGTGCGCCCGCGGCTGCAGAGTTAGCATCCATGGTTTCCTTGACAAACGAGCCTTTTGAATTGCTCACTGTATAGCGGCTCATGCGTTCGTCGCTACGGAAATAGGTGCCTTGCAATGTACGCTCCGGGGTGACAACACGCGAGAACTTGTTGCTGTAGAGTTCATACTTCATGCCGTCCCAATACAATTCCTCGCTGGTAAACACCAATCCGTTGACATTGCGGATACGCACTCTGCCGCGCAGCTCCCACAGCTTCATCTGGTCGTAATACCATGCCGTGTCTGCCTGGATATATGCCTCAACATGAAATTTCTCGTCGAACTGTTCCATGAATATTCCCTTCTCAAAAGTCCAGCGTGTGGGATTCTTTATGGTGTTCACATCCCATCGTTCGGTGACGATCTTGTATTTTATCACACCAGAATCACTTATGAGTGTGTTTACACCATAACTCGTCATCATCGACACCGAATCGCGGTCATATATGGCAGCAGCAGTATGCTCGACCTCCTGTGAACATGACAGAAAGCCAAGCATAGCATTTACCGATACAAATAAAGTCTTTATATGAAATCTCATGTCAGACGACAATATCTACACCTTAATTATTATTAATGTATACATTCTGTAGAAAAACATGTTGTTAGTTGAACTTCCACTTAGCAAACCAGCGTTCGTTGAATGTAAGACCTATATTTATGCGGAATGTATTCTCCGTTATCAATCCCGGCAATGACTGGCGTGTCCACTGTCCGCTTATGTTGAGAACCGAGCGTATTGACGCACGACTGTTGTGAACATTTGTGATGGGGACTCCAAAACCTGCGCTAACACTGTACTCCTTTGGACCATCGACTCCATTCACTTTATAATAAGGTGTGGCAAGACTTGCTCCCACACGATAATTCATGCGGTTATACAATTTAGAACTGTATGCATTTGGAGTCCACTCACCTCCCACGGCAATCTTGTGACGGTCACAGAGCAGTCCCTTTCTTACAACATAATCGTATGAGCCGTTGCTCCCCCCTGATGCTGGCAGTCCCAGATTACCCCAGCGCTGCAGGCTATAGTCCACAGCCACCACATACTTGTTGGCGTGACGCCATGACAGCCCCACACCGATAGTCATAGGTATCTCAAGCCCGTCACTGATTGTGAGAGTGTCCACCGATGATGTGCCAAGCTGCGTGTCGGTGTTGGATATTATGCAGTGCGAGTCGCCATGAAGCTTATGCCCAAGTCCGAGTGTAGCTCCCAGAGTCACAAAGTTGTTGTTGTTCAGCGGCTGTTCCCATTGCACACCAAAGTCCAGCTTGTAACTGTTTACCGTTGCCGTATAGGTCTTTGTCACAGTGCTTACATAAGCATCGCTGCTCTGCGCGCTGACACTTTTGTCGTAGCTTCCCCACAGATAAGAGAAGTTAGCACCCACGGATAACTGGCGGAACACCCGCCATCCCAAGCCTAAATAAGCCTGGTGCAAACCACCCGAGCCATTATGCACCTCAGTCATTGTAGTATTAGCAAATCCTGAACCTGTGACATCATTCACAGGATATGAAGTGCTGTAATTATATCCAATATTGGAAAGAGGCAATAAGCCGACACTTGCACCAAGATGTGAAGCCAAGCGGAAAGCGGCAACAGCATACTCCAAGTCGGCATTGTTGGCATTGAGTTTACGCCCGCCCTCCTTGAAATTTGTGATCTGTCCGGATACACCGGCATCAAAAACCATCGACAGAGAATCAATAGCCGAATAACTGGCAGGATTGAGAGTATTCACCCTGTTGCCGTTGCGCAGAGAGATGCCCACTCCACCCATGCCACGATTGGCACCCTGTGACTGGTCGCTCAACACTCCGATACCAAACTGACTGTATGGTGAATTTGTACCGCTCTGTGCCATGACCGACAAAGCCATTGCGCTCATTATTGCGCCTGAAATTATAGTCTTTTTCATCTAATTTTTATTTCACGGTGCAAAATTATCGAAAAAAATCGAGAAAAAAGCATAGAAAGTCAAAAAAACGATGTATTTTTGCATCGTGAAACATTTTAAAAAGAATTTTAGTATTAGAATACTGATAATTTTAACACTGTCAGTATGCTTTTCAACATTGGTTTATGCACAGGCTCCAGCAACGGAACCTGCCAGTGACTCTGTGGAGGTAAGCCTGCTCACCTGCCAGCCGCATAACGAGGTGTACAGCCTTTACGGTCACACAGCCATCAGATACCACGACAAGAGAACTGGCGACGACTGGGCATTCAACTACGGAATATTCAGTTTCAAAAAGCCCTATTTCGTATTGCGTTTCCTGTTCGGCAAGACTGACTATGAGCTGGGCGTGGTGCCGTTCGACGTGTTCAAAAGGGAATATGCCCGTTGGGGAAGTATGGTTACAGAGCAGGTCATCAATCTCACAGCCGATGAGAAACAGAAGATTTGGAAGGCATTGTGTGACAATGCTCAGCCATGGAACCGTACCTACAGATATAATTTTCTGTACAACAACTGCACCACCAAGGCACGCGACATGATTGCATCGGCAATCAACGGTAAGATTATCTATGAGGAGCGCCCTGACGGTTATCCCTCATTCCGCCAGACAATACATTCGTGCAACAAAAATTTCCCATGGGCGGCTGTGGGCAATGACCTGTGTCTCGGTGTGAAAGCCGACCTTCCCACAACCATCGGCGAACATCAGTTCCTGCCGGCAAACACAATGAACGACTTTGCATACGCAAAAATTTATGCCAACGGCAACTACCGCAACTTAGTAAAGGAAACGCGCATGGCTGTTCCCCCAGGAGTACAGGTAATAGAACCGGAGTTTCCGCTCACCCCGACAGAGTGCGCCACTGTGCTACTCATTATTGGAATCCTGATATTTCTGTATGAGAAAAAAAGCAGAAAAACACTGCGCTGGTGGGATGTCACACTAATGTTGGCTGACGGAATGGCAGGAATTGTCATTTTGGCACTTTTCTTTTCCGAGCACCCTACAACAAGCACCAACCTGCAGATTTTTCTGTTTAACCCTATACCTCTTATATATATATATAGTGTTTGGAAAGGCAGAAAAATTTATTGGAAGATATCCCTCGCAATGCTGTTCTGCTTCTTCATTGGCAACATTTGGCAGGATTATGCAGAAGGAACGGAGATTTTGGCACTGACTTTGCTGATACGGTGTCTTAGCAACATGACAATTAAAAAGAAATGAAATTTAAACATAGATATATACAGCAACTGACGCTGCTCGCAGCACTGGCAACCGCACTGAACATAGATGCCCAACAGGCTCCAAGGCTTGTTGTGAGCATCATTGTCGACCAGTTGCGCACCGACTACATGCAGGCATTTGCCCCACTCTATGGCGAGAATGGATTTAACAAACTTCTGCGTCAAGGACTGGTGTACCAAAACGGATATTACCCGTTTGCACCCGTAGACAGGGCATCGGCAACAGCCGCCATCTCGTCGGGCACAACACCATATTATAATGGAATTGTGGGAAAGCGCTGGCTCAACAAAGAGACACTGCGCCCGCTGTTCTGCGTAGACGACCCGAAGTTTCAGGGTATATTCACAAACGACAAGTCATCGGCAGCCAACATAAAAGTATCGACAATGGCTGACGAGCTGAAGATGGCATCACTTGGCAAATCCATTATCTATTCGATTGCTCCTGAGCGCGATGCTGCCATTTTGCTGGCTGGGCATTCTGCCGACGGGGCTATATGGATTGACGATGAGACTGGCTACTGGTGCTCTTCAAGCTACTATAAACTGCCTATAACCAACTGGTTGTCGGACTACAACCGCACAAATGCGATACTCACCGAAAAGAATTGCGTGTGGCAGCCATACAGCAAGCAGTCGGGAAGCATATCCTACTTTATGGGCAGCGGCATGCAAAAGCCGTTCAGCCATAAATTCTCAGGAGAAGACCGCTACCGCACATTCAAGACCAGCGGACTGATAAACGAGGAAATAACAAACCTTGCCACAAAATGCGTGACCACGGCGGCAATGGGCATAGACCCTGCCACCGATGTGCTCTATGTGACATACTATGCGGGAAAGTTCAATCACAAAGCGCTGACTGAGTGCCAGATGGAGCTGCAGGACACATACCTAAGACTCGACATTGAGATAGGACGCCTTATAGCCAACATACAGCAGAAACTTGGAAGCGAAAATGTGCTGTTTGTGCTCACCGGCACAGGTTACTGCGAGGAGGAGAACAGCGACTACAACAGCTACAACGTGCCCACAGGCACATTCTACATAAACCGAGCCACCAGTCTGCTCAACATGTACTTCGGTGCACTGTGGGGACAGGACAATTATGTCGACACTTCATTCGGACAGCAGATTTACCTCAACCACAAGCTGTTGGAAAAGAAGCGTATCAGTCTGGGCGACGCCACGCAGCGCGCTCAGGAATTTTTGATGCAGATGTCGGGAGTGCGCAATGTCTACACAGCACAACAACTACAGCAAAGCAGCAATGACAACTTCATAAAGACCCGCAACCTGTTCAACACAGAAAACTGCGGTGACATTTTCATAGAAATAGCTCCGGGATGGCGGCAAGTGAACGAAGATTCCATGGAGAGTTCTGTATACAATGCTTCATGCGTGCAGTTCCCCGTCATTTTTCTCAGTGCCAACATCAAGGGCGAAACAATAACATTACCAACCTCCGTAGACCGTATCGCGCCAACCATCAGCCGTGCCATACGGATACGTGCCCCCAACGCGTGCTCGTCAGAACCTTTGTTCTGAGAGTATAGTGCTCAGTGTTTAGTGTTCAGTTATGACTGCGCAGCCAACTAAACACCAAACACTGAAAACTAAACACTATTTAAGGCTTTTCAGGCAAAAATTCTGACTTTTATGCAAGATTACGATTTATTTTTTGTAATTTTGCAGCACAATTGCGCAGACACAATCATACGGTTGTGCCTTTTGTGCTATTACAGTTAATAAATATTATGCCTTTTATGGCATCATTTTAAACAACATTACAGAAATAAAAAAAATTAAAATATGAATTTCACAAAATTACTGAAATCACTGTTTGGCGACAAATCGTCGCGAGACATGAAACTCATCCAGCCTTTGGTGGAACAGGCTAAGGCAAAAACTCCATTGGTTGAGGTATTGGACAACGACGCACTCCGTGCACGTGTTCAGGAAATAAGGGCTAACATCCAGGCCGCTGCCAACGAACAGAAGGCAAAGATAGCCGAGCTGAAAGCCACCATCGAGGACACCCCCATTGACGAGCGCGCCGCCATCTTTGCACAGATAGACAAGCTCGACAAGGAGGCACTGGAACTTTACGAGGTGGCACTCAACGAGGCTATGCCCGAGGTTTACGCCATCGTGAAGGAGACAGCCAAGCGTTTTGCCACCAACGAAGACACTGTGGTGACAGCCAACGACTTCGACCGTCAGCTGGCAGCAAACCCAAAGAACGACTTTGTGACCATCGACGGTGACAAGGCTCTCTACCACAATCACTGGACAGCCGGAGGCAATGACCTGAAGTGGGAAATGATTCACTACGATGTGCAGCTCTTCGGAGGCTGCGTGCTTCATCAGGGAAAGATTGCCGAGATGGCAACTGGTGAGGGTAAGACTCTTGTTGCCACACTGCCGGTATTCCTCAACGCCCTCACAGGCAACGGTGTTCACGTGGTGACCGTCAACGACTATCTGGCAAAGCGTGACTCCGAGTGGATGGGACCGCTCTATATGTTCCACGGTCTCTCGGTAGACTGCATCGACAAGCATCAGCCCAACTCCGAGGCACGCCGCAAGGCATATCAGGCAGACATCACATTCGGAACAAACAATGAGTTTGGTTTCGACTATCTGCGCGACAACATGGCAACAGCACCCGCCGACCTTGTACAGCGTGCCCACAACTACGCCATCGTGGACGAGGTCGACTCCGTGCTTATCGACGATGCACGTACACCTCTTATCATATCAGGTCCCGTGCCTAAGGGCGACGTGCAGATGTTCGAGGAATATCAGCCGCTGGTTGAGAAGATTGTGGGTGTACAGCGTCAGCTTGCCACCCAGTATCTGGCAGAGGCAAAGCAAAAGATTGCCGAAGGACAGAAGACCAACAACAAGGAACTGCTCGATGCCGGTTTCCTTTCACTATACCGCTCCCACAAGGCGCTGCCAAAGAACAAGGCGCTCATAAAATTCCTCTCTGAAGAAGGCATCAAGGCAGGAATGCTCAAGACCGAGGAAATCTATATGGAGAACAACAACCGCAAGATGCCGGAATGTGTGGAGCCACTCTACTTTGTGGTAGACGAGAAACTGAACTCGTGTGATCTCACCGACAAAGGTACGGCATGGCTTGCTAAAGAGGTGGACGATGCCCAGCTGTTTGTACTTCCCGACATTGCATCACAGCTCTCTGAGCTTGAAACCCACACAGAACTTTCTGACGAGGAGCGTGTGAACCGCAAGGATGAGCTGCTCAACCACTACGGCGTGCAGAGCGAGCGTGTACATACCCTGCAGCAGCTGCTCAAGGCATACACCATGTTCAACAAGGACGATGAGTATGTGGTGATTGACGGCGAGGTGAAAATTGTTGACGAGCAGACCGGCCGTATCATGGAAGGCCGCCGCTGGAGCGACGGACTACATCAGGCTGTGGAGGCTAAGGAACACGTTAAAGTGGAGGCTGCAACACAGACTTTTGCCACCATCACCCTGCAGAACTACTTCCGTATGTATCACAAGCTGGCAGGTATGACTGGTACGGCATCTACCGAGGCTGGTGAGTTCTGGGACATCTACAAGCTCGACGTTGTGGAGATTCCCACCAACCGCCCGATAGCCCGCAAGGATATGGATGACCGTGTGTATAAGACCGCACGCGAGAAATACAAGGCTGTGATTGAAGAAATCGAGTTGATGCGCAACAACGGGCGCCCTGTGCTCGTGGGTACCACATCGGTTGAGATTTCTGAAATGCTGTCGAAGATGCTCAGCATGCGCAAGATTCCTCATCAGGTGCTTAACGCCAAGCTCCACCAGAAGGAGGCTGACATCGTGGCACTTGCCGGACAGAGCACCAATGGACTGGGAGCAGTGACCATCGCCACCAACATGGCTGGTCGTGGTACCGACATCAAGCTGTCCGATGAGGTTAAGGCAGCAGGCGGTCTTGCCATCATAGGCACCGAGCGTCATGAGAGCCGCCGCGTTGACCGTCAGCTGCGTGGTCGCGCCGGCCGTCAGGGCGACCCGGGTTCTTCAGTGTTCTTCGTTTCATTGGAGGATAAGCTCATGCGTCTGTTCGCATCAGAGCGCATAGCCTCGGTCATGGACCGTCTCGGATTCAAGGAAGGCGAGATGATTGAGAGCAGCATGATAAGCAAGAGCATCGAGCGTGCCCAGCGTAAGGTTGAGGAAAACCATTTCGGTGTGCGTAAGCGTCTGCTCGAATATGATGACGTGATGAACAAGCAGCGCACCGTGGTATACGAGAAACGCCGCCACGCCCTCATGGGTGAGCGCATCGGAATGGACATCGCAAACATCCTGTGGGACCGTGTGGTCAACATCATCGAGAACAACGACTACGAAGGCTGCAAGGAGGAGTTTATCCACATATTCGCAATGGAGGTGCCGTTCACCGAAGAAGAATTCATGAATGCCAAGCGCGACCAGCTGCACGAGGATGTATTCCAGAAGGTTATGCAGGCATTCAACCGCCGCACCGAGCGTATACAGCAGGTGGCTCTGCCAGTTATCACCGGCGTTTACGAGAATCAGGGTGCAGTCTACGAGCGCATCATGGTGCCCATCACCGACGGCCGCCGCATGTACAACATACCGTGCAACCTCAAGGAGGCTTACGACACTCAGGCAAAATCGGTTGTAAAGGAGTTTGAAAAGGCTATCATGCTCCACCTCATCGACGAGGCATGGAAAGAGAATCTGCGCGAACTCGATGAACTGAAGCACAGTGTGCAGAACGCCAGCTACGAGCAGAAAGACCCTCTGCTCATCTTCAAGCTGGAGAGTGCCAAGTTGTTCGACTCAATGGTTGACTCAATGTACAACCGCATCGTGACAATCCTCATGCGCAGCGGTATTCCTGTATTAGAGCAGGCTCCACAGGAAGCTCCGGCTGAAGAGCCACGCCGCCAGCCGCAGTACGTGGAGAGCCGCAGCGACGTGCAGGAAGAACAGCTTACCGACCCCAACCAGAGGGCAGCGGCATCACACGACACACGTGCACAACAGCCAAGAGCCACACAACCAATAGTAAAGGATAAGCTGCCGGGACGCAACGACCCGTGTCCTTGCGGAAGCGGCAAGAAGTTCAAGAACTGCCACGGCAAGGGACTGGTGTAAATAATGCACAATTCATAATGCATAA